>DATMNJ010000081.1:0-8025 GCA_035569175.1 Thermoanaerobaculia bacterium
CGGCGTCGTCGGGTCGACCGCGAGCGCGTTGATCGCCGTGACCGCGTTGCCCAGGACGTCCGTGAGCCCCGAGTTGCTCTGCGTCCAGGTCACACCGGCGTTCGTGCTCCGGTACATACCGCTCTGCTGGGTCCCGAGATAGAGATTCGCGGTGTGGACCGGATCGATGGCGAGGACCCGAGGTTCGGACGCCGCGAAGGTGGTGCCGCCGATCGCGCTCCACGTCGCTCCGCCGTCGGCGCTCTTGACGAGCGTCCCCGACGTGCCTGCCGCATACAGGACGTTCGGATTGACGGGATCGATCGCGATCGAGCTGGCCCGTGCGGCCGGGAAGCCGCCGCCGAGTGGCGTCCAGGTCGTGCCGGCGTCGGTCGTCTTGAAGCCGCCGGTCTGCGTGCCGGCGTACGCCGTGTTGGGGTCGGCCGGCGAAACCGCGAGGCACTGGACCCTCAGGTCGGAGAGCCCGCCGTTGACGGGCCGCCAGGTCGCCCCGGCATCCTCGCTCAGGAAGACGCCTCCGAGGTTGCTCGCCGCGTACACGACGCCGGGATCCGAGGGCGCCGCCGCGACGACATCCACCTCGCCGCCGTCGGGGCCGATGGGGACCCACGAGCTGCCGGCGCGCGCGGCAGCCGGGCGCAACAGCAGCAACAGGAGCGCTCCGGCGAACCTCTGCACGAGCCGCGATCGCGTCACGTCAGAACGCTCGCGTGTCGGCCACGCTCGCAAGCCGCCCAAAGGGGTTCTCATAAGTCTGCACGGCTCCGGTCTGAAGGTCGGTCACGTGGATCGTGTACTGCACGTTCGACAGCGCTCCATAGAACACCCAATCGTGTCCGTTGGTCGCCGTCCCGTCGAGCGTCTTGACGACGAGCTCGACGTTGGCCGCGTCGAAAAACCAGAAGTACCCCGTATCGTCCGTCAGCGCGACGGCTGCCGCAGGTTGGGTCGGACCGGTCGGAGTCCCCTGCCAGTCGGCGCGCACCTGGAAGCGGCCGCCCAGCTGGCAAAGGGTCTGCGGATCCGGCACGCAGAGTCCCGCCGGGGCGGCTGCGCGCGCGACCGGGGGCGCGTGAGCCGTCGAGTCGCCCGCCGGGGTCCCCGGGAACGCCATCGTGTCGGCAACGCTCGCGAGGGTCCCCTGGATGTTGAAATAGCTCTGAATCACTCCGGTTTCCGTGTCGGTCACGGTGACGATGTACTCGACGTTCGAGAGCGCGCCGAAGAACACCCAGAAGTCCCCGTTCACGGGACCGCCGTCGAGGACCTTCACGACGAGCTCGAGATTGGCGGCGTCGAAGAACCAGAACGCCCCGGCGTCGTCCGTAATCGGCGAGACCTGTCCGACGCCGGCGCCGCCGGGTGCCGTTTCGCGCCAGACCGTTTCCACGCGGAACCGGCCGCCGTTCAGGCAGAGCGCTTCCGGACCGGGAACGCAAGGCTGCAGCGGTGCGAACGTCATCCGTCCGAGCCCCAGGGGCACTCCGGCATAGAGCGTCGAAGCCGAGGCGGGATCGAGAGCGAGGGCCGTGATGGCGCCCTGGTGAAACCCGATCGCGCTCCAGTGCGCTCCGCCGTCCGTGCTGCGATAGGCGCCGTTCGCGGTTCCCACGTACAGGTTGGAAGGGGCGGTCGGATCGATGACGATCTCGGCCACCGCCAGGTTGCCGAGGCCCTCGTTGATCGCGAGCCAGCTCTGGCCGCCGTCGTCGCTGCGAAAGAGGCCGTTTTGGCTCGAGCCCGCGTAGACCGTTGCGGGAGAGACGGGGTCGACCGCGACGGCTGTGTAGACGTCGTCGGCCAGGCCGCCGGTAAGCCGCGACCAGCTTGCGCCGGCGTCGGTCGAACGGTAGAGGCCGGTCGGCAGGGCGCCGGTCGAGGCCCCGACGAAGCCATACACGACGTCGCTCGCCGTCGGATCGACCGTGAGCGCATAGATCGGCGATGCGTCGAGCGCCGGGAGAGCGGTCCAGGTCGCGCCGCCGTCCGAGGACTTGTAGGTCGCGGCAGATGGGCTCAGGAGCACCGACGCATAGGCGACGGAAGGCGACGACGAGGAGATGGCCATCGAGAGGATCCGGGTGGCAACCAGCACCCGCGCCCAAGTGGCCCCGGCGTCCGCGCTGCGATACACGGCGCCGGCCCCGAGACCCGCCAGCAGCGTGCTCGGCGAGCCCGGCTGAACCAGGACCGAGAGGAACGGGTAGTAGTTCTGGAAGAAAACGAAATTCGGGATCTGCAGAACGGGAGCCCAGGAGCCGCCGTCGGTGCTCTTGAAGACCCCATAGGTATCGGCGACGAAAATGGCGCCATCGGCTCCGAAGGCCATGCTGTTGACCGTCGCCGGATAGAGCGGCGCATAGTTGGGCGCCATCGGCCCGACGGTGTCCCAGCGGTTCACCTCGGCCTGGGCGGCACCGGCAGCCTGAACGCAGAGGGCCGCGACGAGACAGCTCAGGGAGCGGGCTGAAAGTGTGCGCCTCAAGGAGCTTTCCCTCCCGTCACGCTAGAACGCCGCCGTGTCGGCCGCGCTCGTAAGCCAGCGAAAGGGGTAGGGGTTCTCATAGGTCTTCACGGCGCCCGTTTGAAGGTCGGTCACGCGGATGGTGTATTGGACGTTCGAGAGCGCCCCATAGAACACCCAGTAATGGCCGTTGAAGGCGGTCCCGTCGAGCGTCTTGACGACGAGCTCCACGTTGGCCGCGTCGAAGAACCAGAAGTAGCCCGTGTCGTCGGTCAGCGGCACGGCCGCCGCGTGCTGGGTCGGGCCCGTCGGAGTCCCCTGCCAGTCGACGCGCACCTGGAAGCGGCCGCCGAGCTGGCACAGGGTCTGTCCATCCGGGACGCAGAGCCCCGCCGGGGCGGCCGCGCGCGCGACCGGCGCGGCGGGAATCCTCGAGGTCTCCGCCGAGGCCCCCGGGAACGCTTCCGTATCGGCGATGCTCGCGAGCGTGTCCTGGGGGTTGAGATAGCTCTGGATGAGTCCGGTCTGCGTATCGGTCACCGTGATCATGTATTCGACGTTCGACAGCGCGCCGGAGAACACCCAGAACTCCCCGTTCACGGCGCCTCCGTCGAGAACCTTCACGACGAGCTCGATATTGGCAGCGTCGAAGAACCAGAAATCCCCGGTGTCGCCCGTGATGGCCGAGGCTTGCCCGGCGCCGCCGCTGCCGGGGGACGTTCCACGCCAGACCGTTTCCACGCGAAACCGGCCGCCGTTCAGGCAAAGGGTCTCGGGGCCGGCCACGCACGGTTGTTGCGGCCCGACCGTGATCCGCCCGATGCCTCCGAGAACTCCCGCGTAGATCGTCGAAGGCGACGCGGGGTCCAGGGCGAGGGCCGTGATGGTCTGCTGGTGGAACCCGATGGCGCTCCAGTGCGCTCCGCGGTCACTGCTGCGGTAGACGCCGCTCGCCGTCCCCGCATACAGGGTTGAGGGAGCGGCCGGATCGATGACGAGCTCGCTCACGGCGAGACTTCGCAGGCCCGCGTTGACTGCCAACCAGCTTCCCCCGCCGTCGTCGCTGCGGAAGAGGCCGTTCTGGCTCGAGCCCGCGTACACCGTCGCGGGCGAGACGGGATCGATCGCGAGAGCCGCATAGGCGTCATCGGGAAGGCCGCCGCCGAGCCGGGACCAGGTGCTGCCGCCGTCGGCCGAACGGTAAACGCCGGAAGGCAGCCCGGCCGAAGAGGCGCCGACGAAGCCGTAAACCACGTCGCTCGAGGTCGGGTCGACCACGAGAGCGTAAACCGGCGAAACGCCGAGCGCGGGCAGCGCCGTCCAGGTCGCGCCGCCGTCCGAAGACTTGTAGGTCGCCGCGGACTGGTTCAGCTGCATCGCCGCATAGACGATGGACGAGGACGACGGAGAGCCGGCCATGGACAGGAACCGCACGCCCAGCAGCACCCTCGCCCACGTCGCGCCCGCATCGGTGCTGCGATACACGGCGCCGCCGGCGAATCCCGCGAGGAAGGTCTCGGGCGAGCCGGGCAGGACGATGACGGACAGGAATGGAGAGTAGGCGGGGACGTTCAGATCGAAGGTCGGGACGTTGAGAACGCTTGCCCAGGAGCCGTTGCCGGAGCTTTTCGTGAGCTCGAACGAGTCGGCGGCGAAGAGGGTGCCATCGGCCGCGAAAGCGATCCCATTCACGGTCGCGAGGTATCTCGACGCATACGCCGGCGGCGGCGGCCCGAGGGGGTCCCAACGGTTCAGTTCGGCCCGGACGGCAGCGCTGGCCAGGAGAAGGGTCGCGACCAGGCAGCCGAGAAAGCGGACCGAACGCGTACGCTTCATTGATTCCCCCTCCCTGCGCAAGCACGGAGCATATTCCTTGCCGGATTCTTGGAGCGCGAACTGCGCGGGGACGCGCATTCCGGCCGCCTCCGCGTGTCCCTCGATCCGGACAGACCGTCCCCGGTTGGGGCCAACCGACTGCCTCGGTCTCGTCCCCTCGGCCTCCGCTAAGCTCGGCCAGGCGGGTAGGCACTCGAAGTGTTGCGAAATCGTCCGGGCTCCCGGCTCGTTGAGTGAACAGGAGGACTCCATCAGGTCGTCGGGCTGCGCGGTGTTCCTGGCGGCGGCGTGGACGGCATCAACGGCCGCCGGCCAGACGCCGACGGCTGCTCGGCCGGCGCCTTACGTCGAGAAGGTGGAGGTCCGCGTCCGGACGATCCTGGTTTTCGCGACCGACGCGAAGGGCAATCCGCTCCCAGCGCCCCTGACGCCCGGCGACCTGCAGATCCTCGAGAACGGGGCGGCCGCCGAGATCCTCGCCGTCGAGCCCGCCCGTCCACCGAAGGCGCCGAAGGCGGCGGTCCCGTCCGCCCCCGCTCCGGCCGAAGCTCCGGCCCCCGCCCCGGAGGCGACGACGCCGCAGTACCTCTACCTCGACACCGCGACCCTCAACTCGCGCTCGATGAAGCTCGTCGCCGACGCCGTCGCCGGCCATCTCGACGGGATCCTCGCTACCGGCCCGCTCGAGATCGTCCTGGCGGACGCGACGCCGCGCGTGTTCCTGCCCGCGACGAGGGACGCGGCGAAGATCCATAAGGCCCTCGGCGAGCTCGGAACGACCGTGCCCGGAAAGGAGCGGCTCCTGACCGTGCGCCGCGACGCGCTGCGCGAGATCCGGGGAACCCAGGACGGCGCGACGAGCTCGGTCGCGAGCAACACGCGGGCCCACATCCGGTCCGCCGCGTCGCAAGAGCTCGCGCTGCTAAGGACGTCGTTTCACCGGCTGGAGGCCTGGGCAGCGGCGCGGCCGGACGCGCGCGCCGGCATCCTCTACTACGCCAACGACGGCTTCGACGTCGACCCCATCGAGACGTACCGCAACGCGGTCTCGTCCCAGGACGTTGCCCTGCGCCAGGAGATCCTGCAACTGCAGGCCGAATATGGAGGCCAGGTTTCGAAGTTGCTGGCCGACGTCGAGGGCACCCTCGCCGGCAAGGGCCTGACGACCATCGCGCTGGCGCTCGGCGGAACCAGCGCGGAGTTCGCCAACAGCGCGGGCAACATGGGCAAGAAAGGAGCGGGTGCGATGCGCCGCCCGCTCGACGAGGCGCCGCTCTTTTTCTACACGCGGCCCGCCGAGCCGCTGCGGCTGATCGCCGACGCCACCGGCGGCGAGGTCGTCTCGACCTCGACCCGGTTCGGAACGGCGCTCGACCACATCGGCGGCGCGTGGCTCGTGACGTTCCGCGTTCGGGCGCAGCCGGATGGCCGGCCCCACCCCCTCGTGGTGACCGCGACCCGGCCCGGGATCTCGGTCCGCGCCTCGCACCACCTGCTGACCGGCTCGTCGCAGGCCCTGTCGCTCGAGCGCGCCACGCGTGTTCTCGAGGGCTCCGACAAGCCCGCCGACGTTCCCGTCCTCGCCACGCTCTCCGGCATCGCGAAAACCTCCTCCGGCGCGACCGGGGGGATGCTCCGCATCGCCGCGAACTTCTCGGCCTTGAGCGACGTCCTCGGCGACACCGAGGGCACCGCCGTGCCGCTGCGCCTTTCGCTTGCGGTCGACCTCGGAGATGGCGAGCCATTCACCTCGTCCGAGGAGGTTGACTGGCGGCCCGAATCGAGCTCATGGCGCTATCAGGTGCCGCTGACGTGGCCCTCGGAGGCAAAGCGCATCGCCGTCGTCGTCGAAGAGGTTTCGACCGGCCTGACCGGCGCGGCGACCGTCGAGATCCCGCCGGCGCCCTGAGGTGCCGCCGACCGGCTTACGCGCCGTCCGGCACGGCGTCGATGCCGAACCCGGAATCGTCGGCGAGCGCGGCACGGTTGCGCCCGGCAAGCCGGGCCCGCTTCAGGGCGACGTCGGCCGCGCGCAGCAGCGCGTTCGCGTCGCTGGCGGATTCTCCGCCCTGGGAGGCGACGCCGAGCGAGAGCGTGACGGTGACCGGGCCCGCCGACGTCGCCACCGCCCGCTTCGAAAAGGACTCGCGGACGCGCTCGGCGACCGTCAGCGCGCCGAGGCCGTCGGAGCCGGGCAGCACGATCAGGAACTGTCCGCCGCCGTACCGCCCGACGGCGTCGTAAGGCCGGAGCGTCGAGGAGAGGCGCCGCGCGGCCTCGCGCAGCACCTCGTCGCCGACGGGGGTGCCGAGCGCCTCGTTGACCAGGCCGAACGCGTCGAGGTCGGCGACCACGACGGCGACCGAGCCGCTCTTTCGCCGCGACCTCTCCTGCTCCTTGTGGAGCAGGTCGAGGATCGCGCCCCGGTTCCACGTGCCCGTGACCGCGTCGCGGGTGGACTGGACGCGCAGCGCGGCCTGCGACGCGCGCAGCGCCTGCTCGACCTCCACGATCCGCGCGCCGGTGCGCACCCGCGCTTTCGCCTCCACGGCGTCGAGCGGCGAGATCAGGAAGTCGTCGGCGCCCGCGTTCAAGCCGTCGAGCAGGTCTTCGGCGTCGCGGCCGTCGGTGACGAGCAGCACGTAGGCGGTCGGCAGCTCGGGCTGGAGGCGCAGCCGCCGACACACGTCGATGCCCGGCATCCCGTCCATTCTCCACGCGAGAACGGCCAGCACCGGCGCCCCCTCGGACCCGAGCCGGCTCCACGCTTCGACGCCGTTCTTCACGGGTGTCACGTCGTAGCCCCACCTGCCCAGCCAGCCTTCGAGCTGGCGGAGCCGGTCCGGATCGCTGTCGGCGACGAGAGCCCTCATGGCCCGCCTTTCACCCGCGGAAACCTCTCGAGATCCTAACGCATCGCCGCGAGGCCGCCCTCACAGCGCGTCGAACCCGACGAGCTCGATCCCGAGCGAGCGGACGAGTTGCAGGATCTTCGGGTCGCACAGCGCCTCGCGCTCCCGCCCCCGCTCCTCGACGTAGCTCGAACTGGCCGCGAGCTCTTCGTCGACGAGGGCGGGGTGGCACATCAGCTCCGAAACGCCGTCGCGCAACCCGCCGAGGATCCGCTCGAGCGCTCCCTCGCTGACGCCGTCGCCGTAAAACGCGTCGAGAAACCGGTCGGGCGTCCGGACGCCCGCCGTCTGGAGCGCGCGCCGGGCCTCCTCGCCGGAAGCGCGCGCGGGAAGCGACCGCTCCCGAGCGACGGCCGCAAAGACCGGCGCGATCGCCGGATGGAGGGCGGCGTGGTGGTGCGAATCGAGATGGCTCGGGGGCTTGCGCGCGAGGACCTGGAAGACGTGGATCTGCGCCTCGAGCTCGGCGCGCACCTCGTCGGCCGGAAGGGCCGGGGGCAATTGCTCGCGCGTCCGCCGGAAGGAGCCGTTCGGGGCCAGCGTCGGCACGTCGCGGGCCGCGGCCGCCGGACGGCCTCCCCCGGTCACGACGAAATGGAGGCCGAGCGAGAGCCCCGGCGCCCGCTCCGCCGCCTCGCGGATCCCGCGGGCCGCGGATTTCTCGAGAACCATCGCCGTCGCCGAGGTGACGATCCCGCGGACGTGCGCCTCGAGCGTCCCGGCGTTGACGCCGGGCGTGCGCCCGAAGTCGTCGGCGTTGACGATGAGCTTCTTCACGATGCGCGCGCCCATTCTGCAACAGATTCCGGAGCC
>DATMNJ010000082.1:0-3862 GCA_035569175.1 Thermoanaerobaculia bacterium
CTCGACGACGACCGAGACGAGGCCGAGCGAGTCGAGGGCTCCCGCGGGGCCGAAAAGGGGCATGTCCGGCTCGAGGCGCCGCTGCCCGCCTCCCATCGTCAGCGAATAGCTGCGAACCGTCTGCTCGATGAGCTGGATCAGCTCCGTTCGGTCCAAGGGGCTCCCTCCTCGCTCAGACGCCGTCCCGGGTCGAGGCGAGGTGCCGCGACCCGGGAGCGCTCCAGTGAAAGACGAACTCGGCCCCGTGGAAACGGAATCCGAGCGACGCGTACAGGTTCAACGCCGCGCTGTTGGCGGCGGCCAGCTGCGCGGTCGCCCTCCGCGCGCCGCGCGCCGCCAGCGCGTGCAGCGCGCCGAGCAGGAGGTCCGGGCCCGCGAGGCCCGAACCATCCGGATCCGTCGCCACGAGGCGAACGTCGGCGACCTCGGACGCGAGCTCGGCGTGAAGGAACCCGTCCGGCCGACCGGGTGGACCGATGACCCCGATCCAGGTTTCCTCCGACGGCTCGGCCAGCGCGCGTTCCATCCACACCCGGAAGCGCCGGTTGGCCAGGGAACGCGGAAACAGCGGGTCGGAGTGATAGCGGCCGAACGCGAACGCCGATCCGGCCAGGCGAACGACCGGTTCGGTGTCGAGGGGCTCGACCGGCCTCACCGTGAGGCGGCCGGGCGGCAGCCGCGCCGCAGCGAGGGATGTCAGCATCGCACGAACCTGAGTCTCGACGAGGCGAAAGCCCGACACGGCGAGCGCGGTCGAGCCCTGCGTGGCATCGGCCGGAAGCCGACAGGCAACGAGCTCGACGGCGTGCTCCGCGGCCCAGTCACGGATCGACTGTGAAAGGCGGGGAGCCTCGCGGGAAAGGTCGTCCGCGGATCGCGGGCGATAGTCGGCGACCGCAAAACCGAAGATCTCCGAGTCCCACGGCAGGATCGCGATCTCGCCGAGGCCCGCGACGCCCGGTGCGAGTGGAGCGTACGCGACGTCGAAGCGCCCCGCCGCGTGCGCCGCTGGTCTGCCGCTCACGGAGGGGAGCCCCCGGTCGCGTCCGCGATGGCGTAGGTCGGCCGCTCCATCATGCGGGCGTGCATGCGTGCGAGGTACTCGCCGATGATGCCGAGCGCGAAGAACTGGGCTCCCGAGAAGATCGCGATCATGGAGGCCAGGAAAGGGAAGCCCGGAACGCTGTCGCCGCTGACGAAGTAGCGTCCCACGACCCAGGCCAGAACGGCCAGGCCGAGGAGCGTGAAGGAGAATCCGACCAGGCTCGCCAGGCGCAGCGGGAGGGTCGAGAATCCGGTGGCGACCGTGAGCGCGTGCGTGACGAGGCTCCGCAGCGTGTATTGCGAACGCCCGATCTGCCTCGGGACGTGCTCGACCTCGACGGAGGTGAACCGGCGGGTTCCCCACGTCAGGAGAACGTCGACCGAGACGAACGGGCTCTGGTAGTTCTCGAAGGCCTTGCGCAGATGCGTGCGGAAGGCCCGAAATGCCGACACCCTGCGGGCCGTCTCGGCCCCCATCGCCTTCTGCAAGACGAGCTTCGTGATCCAGGACGCGGCGTTCCGGAGGATCGAATGGGGAAGACGGCGGGGCGTGCCATAGGCGACGTCGTATCCGTCGGCGAGGGCTGCCAGCAGTCGCGGAATCTCGCGGGGCGGGTGTTGGAGGTCATCGTCCATCGTGACGATGGCCTCGCCGCGCGCGGCGCGGATTCCCGCCAGCAGCGCATTGTGCTGACCGTAGTTGCGCATCAGGTTGATGCCGCGGACGGCCGGGTTGCGCTCGGAGAGCTCTCGGATGACGGCCCACGACTCGTCGGCGCTCCCGTCGTTGACCAGAACGATCTCGGTGGCGGGGTTCGGAAGCGCCTCTTGGATCCGCGTGACGAGGACGCGAAGCGAACCCGCGCTGTTGTAGACGGGGACGACGACCGAAAGGCCGACTGGCGGAAGCGTCCGCGTTTCGATGGTGCCCATTTTACAACGGCGGCCTCGGCCGGCGTGCGGCAGCGGGTATGATCGAGACACGTCTTGAGTGCCGCTTCGCCGTTCGGAGAGTCCGGCCGGACCGGTTCGCCCGCGGCCGCGTCCGTCTGGCGCCGGCGCGGGCCGGTCCTCGCCCTCGTCTGGATCCTGAGCGCCTGGTATGCCGGGACCTTCGTCGACGGCGGGTGGATTCCCCACGATGAAGGCACGCTCGCGCAGAGCGCCGAAAGAGTGCTTCAGGGAGAGCTGCCGCACCGGGACTACGACGAGGGCTACACGGGAGGCCTGACTCGCCTCCACGCCGTGGCCTTTCGTCTGTTCGGCACGCGCCTGCTGACTCTGCGCTTCGTCCTCTTCGCCTCCTTTCTTGCCTTCGTCCCCGTGATCTTCGCGATTGCGATGCGCTTTGCCGCACCGTGGGTGGCGGGGATGGTCACGGCGCTCGCCGTGGCCTGGAGCGTTCCGAACTACTTCGCGAGCCTTCCGTCCTGGTACACCCTCTTTCTCGCGGCGCTCGGCGTTCTTGCCCTGCTGCGTCACGTCGAGACGGGCCGGTCCTCCGGGCTCGTCGTCGCCGGGCTTTGCGCGGGACTCTCCCTTCTCGTGAAGGTGGTCGGCATTTACGACATCGCGGCGGTGCTGATCTTTCTCGCGTACCGGGAAACCGCGCTTGCCAGCGCGCACTCGGACTGGCGGCCCGCTGTGGCCCCGGGCTTCCTCTGGCTGAAGGGAGCCGGAGCGATCGGCCTCGTCGCCGCGCTCGTCGTGACCCTCGAGGGCTGGCGCAGCCCGATGAACCTGGTCTATTTCGTTCTGCCCGGCGCCGTCGTCGCGGGCCTCGTCGTCTGGTCCGAGGGGAGGCACGGAAGAGGCTCCTTCGGTGTCCGGTGCCACGCCTTGTTTCGGCTGTGGGCGCCTTTCGCGCTCGGCGTTGCGGCTCCCGTGGTCGTCTTCGTCGTGCCCTACGTGGCCGTGGGCGCCGTCCCGGATCTGCTCAACGGCGTGTTTCGGCAACCCATGCGTCAGATCGCGATGGCACGCGTCGCGCTGCCGCCGGTCACGAGCCTCCTCGCGGCCGTTCCGTACGCCCTCCTTCTGATGGTTCCCGCCGCTCTCCGCGGGAGGTCCGAGCGTCGGTGGGCGGCGGCCCTCGCGGCGGGCCTCTTCGCAGCGCTTCTGCTCTCGTCGAGCCCGGAGACCTACCGCCTGATCTGGAGCTCTGCCCGATCGCTGAACGTCGTGGCCGTGATTGCCGGGGGCGTCCTGCTGGTTCGGTCCGAGTCGTTGGAAGACCGTACCCGCCAGGGGATTTTTCTCCTCATGGCGGTCACGGCGCTCATGAGCCTCGTCCAGTTCCCCTTCTCGGCCCCGATCTACTTCTGCTACGTCGCGCCGCTGGCCGGCGTGACCCTGGCCGCGATCGCTCTCGCGGACGGGAGGGCGCCGCGCCTTCTTCATCTCTGCGTGCTCGTTTTCTACGTCCTGTTCGGCGTGGTGCGCATGAATCCGAGCTACGTCTTCGCGCTGGGCCGCTATGCGAAACCCTACGTGGCGCAGACCCCGCTCGGCTTGCCGCGGGGCGGGCTGCGGGTGCCGGCGGCCGACGCCCGCGTCTACCGGGCGGTGGTCGCGGCCGTCGAGCAGAAGGCCGGCGGGGGAGGGATGTGGGCCGGCCCGGACTGTCCCGAGGTCTACTTTCTCTCCGGCCGGCGCAATCCGACGCGGGAGTTCTTCGACTTTCTCGGGGGCCCGCCGGAGCCGCCCGCCGCGTTCGTCGAAAGACTGGAACGGGGGGGCGTGCGCGCCGTCGTCATCAATCGCTCGCCCGACTTTTCACCTCCCCTCTCGCCGGAGCTGTCCGCGTTGCTCATCGCGC
>DATMNJ010000083.1:0-4236 GCA_035569175.1 Thermoanaerobaculia bacterium
CGCGGCCTCCATCGGCGCCCTTCTCGAGGCGCGCGGCTTCCGCGTCACACTGCAGAAGTTCGATCCTTACATCAATGTCGATCCCGGAACCATGTCGCCGTTCCAGCACGGCGAGGTCTACGTGACCGACGACGGCGCCGAGACGGACCTCGACCTCGGCCACTACGAGCGGTTTACCTCGATGACCGGGTCCCGCATCAACAACACGACGGCGGGCCGCATCTACGCCACGGTCATCGAGAGGGAGAGGCGGGGCGACTACCTCGGGAAGACCGTCCAGGTCATCCCGCACATCACCGACGAGATCAAGGAGTCGATCCGCAAGGTCGGCAACGAGGCGGACGTCGTCCTCGTCGAGATCGGCGGGACGGTCGGCGACATCGAATCGCTGCCGTTCCTCGAGGCCATCCGGCAGTTCCGCCAGGAGGCCGGCCGCGGCAACGCGGTCAACGTCCACCTCACGCTCGTCCCCTACATCAAGGCCTCCGACGAGCTGAAGACCAAGCCGACGCAGCACTCGGTCAAGGAGCTGCTCTCCATCGGGATCCAGCCGGATCTCCTGCTGTGCCGCACGGACCGCGTTCTCACCAACGAGGTCAAGCGCAAGATCGCGCTGTTCTGCAACGTGCCCGTCGAGGCCGTCATCAATGCCAAGGACGTGCCGTCGATCTACGAGGTGCCCCTCCACTTCGCGGCCGAGGGGCTCGACGAGATCCTGCTCGACCTGCTTTCGTTGCCCCACTACGACCGGGACCTCTCCAAGTGGGAGAACCTGGTGAACCGCATCAAGAACCCGACGGGCGACGTCGACATCGCGGTCGTCGGCAAGTACGTGGAGTACGGGGACTCCTACAAGTCGTTGAACGAGGCGCTCGCCCACGGCGGAATCGCCAACAACGTACGCGTCAAGCTCCACTACGTGGACGCCGAGACGCTCGAGGGCGACCACTACCCGGAGGCGCTTTTCCGGGCGGACGCCATCCTGGTGCCCGGTGGCTTCGGCCGGCGCGGCGTCGAGGGCATGATGAAGGCGATTCGGTACGCGCGCGAGAAGAAGGTCCCTTTCTTCGGAATCTGCCTGGGTCTCCAGACGGCGGTCATCGATTTTGCCCGCCACGTCGCGGGCCTCGAGGGCGCCAACTCGACCGAGTTCGACGAGGAGCCCGAGCACAAGGTCATCTACAAGCTGCGGGACCTCATCGGCGTGGAGGCGCTCGGGGGCACGATGCGTCTCGGAAAGTACCCGTGCGAGCTGGCGCCCGGGTCCGTCGCGGCGCGAGCGTACGGCGAGAACCTGATCTGGGAACGTCACCGTCACCGCTACGAGGTCAACCAGGAGTTCCTCCCCCGCCTGAAGGAGGCCGGTCTGTCCTTCACGGGCATGTCGCCGGACAAGAAGTTCGTCGAGATCATCGAGCTGCACGAGGACCATCCGTGGTTCCTCGGCTGCCAGTTCCACCCGGAGCTCAAGTCCAAGCCCTTCGCCTGTCACCCGCTCTTCAAGGACTTCATCCGGGCGGCGCGGGCGCACCGCGCGGCCGTCTCGCGGGACGCGGCCGCGGGCGTCGCCGTGCCGGCGCCGGCCTCCGGGGACCTCGCCTGAGCCCGGCGCGGGCCGTCACGATCGCTCCGGGCACGATCGCGGGAGGCGGCGCGCCGCCCGTCTTCTTCGCTGGGCCGTGCGTCATCGAGTCGCGCGAGCACTCGCTCTCCATGGCCGAGCGCCTGAGGAAGATCGGAGAGGAAACCGGCGCTCGGATCGTCTTCAAGTCGTCCTACGACAAGGCCAATCGCTCGTCCGGCGAGTCCTTTCGCGGGCCCGGCCTCGAAAAAGGCCTCGCGATCCTCGCCGACGTCAAGGCGAAGACGGGACTGCCCGTCCTCTCCGACGTCCACGAGCCGGCGCAGGCCGAGGTCGCCGCCCGTGTGCTCGACGTCCTGCAGATCCCGGCCTTTCTCGCACGCCAGACCGATCTCGTCGCGGCCGTCGCGCGCACCGGCAAGCCCATCAACGTGAAGAAGGGGCAGTTCATGGCCCCCGACGACATGGGCAACGTGATCGAGAAGTGCCGCGCCGAGGGCAACGAGAAGATCCTCCTGTGCGAACGGGGGGTCTCGTTCGGGTACCACAACCTCGTCGTGGACATGCGGTCCTTCCCGATCCTCGCCGCCTTCGGCTATCCCGTCGTCTACGACGTGACGCACTCGTTGCAGCTTCCGGGCGGCGGCAAGGAGACGGGCGGCCTGAAGCAGTACGCCCCGGTTCTCGCGCGCGCCGCGGCCGCGACCGGGTGCGTGGACGGGTTCTTCATGGAAGTCCACGACGACCCGGACCACGCGCTGTCGGACCGCTCGACCCAGCTCGACGTCAAGATCATGCCGATCCTGGTGCGCTCGCTCCTCGAGCTGACCGCTGCGGCCCGCCGCACCGGCGGCTGAAAAAGGAAAGGGCCGCGCAGGGCGGCCCCTCGATCCGGCGACCCGCGCGGTTACTTCTTCTTCGCAGCCGCCGCCGGCTTCACGTCGACGGCCGTCGCGGTCATGCGGTACTCGATCGTCACCTTCGAGCCCACCTTCAAATCGCCCGTGACCTTCGTCGAGGCGTCCCGGGCGATCTCCCAGCGATCCTTGCCCTTCTGGACGGCGATCATCGTGTCGTTGACCTCGAGAACGGGACCCGTGACCTGATACGTCTTCGTGGCCGCGCCGGCCGGGATCGCCGCGAGCAGCGCCGCAAGAACCAGACCCGCGATCGCAAGGCGTGTGTGACGCATTTTCCTGGCCTCCTTTTTCTGGCCGAATTCTACTTCCGCTCCGGACCGGCCAGCACCTTTTCGTAGGCGCCCGTCTCCTGGATCGCGATGAGCGGCTCGGCGTCGATCGGGTAGCCGGCTCCGACCCACGCGTCGAGGCCTCCGGCGAGCGGCCGGACCAGTTTGAACCCCCTGTCGATGAGCATGCGCGCCACACGGGCGGCTGAGGCCTCGTTGGGTCACGTGCAGTAGAGGATGAGCTCCCGGTCGCGCGGCAGGTCCTTGAGAGCCCCGTCGATGTCGTGGACGTCGAGGACGGATGCGCCCCGGATGCGCCGCGGATCGAGGGACCGGCCCTTGACCGTCCGCACGTCGAGAACGAGCGGGCTCTTGCCCTCGTCCATGAGCCGCTGCAGGTCCTCGACGGAAATGCGCGCCATGCGCAGGACCTTGTAGAAGCGCCGCCGCTGCCACCACTTGAACGCGATGAAGAGGACGAGTCCCGCTCCGAGGAGACCGAAGGCCGCGCCGCCGATCGAGGTGAGGAAGGCAAGAACACGGTCGATCGCCCGGTGGAAGACCATCCCTCCCACGACGCCGGACCCCGCCCAGAGGAGGGCTCCCCCCGCGTCGTAGAGGAGAAACTCCCCGAGCCCCGCGCGGGTGGCTCCGGCCATCGGTGGCGCGACGGTGGAAAAGCCCGGGATGAACTTCGCGACGAGCAGCGAGGGCATCCCCCAGCGCTCGAAGACCGATTCCGTCTGCCGGACGCACGAGTCGGGCGAGAGGGAGATGCGGCACAGGGTCTTCAGGATCCGCTGTCCCTGGGACCGGCCGAGGAGAAACCACACCGTGTCCGCGATCAGCGAGGCGCCGATGGCGACGACGAGCACCTGCCAGACCGACAGGTCGCGGTCGATCGAGAGGGCCCCGGCCACGATCAGCACCGGAATCGCCGGAATCGGGGCGCCGAGCTGCTCGAGCAGCACGATGACGAAGATGAGCGGCAGCCCGTAGGTGATGACGTATTGGGTCAGGTGGGCCATGGGAACCGAATCATAAGCGACCCGGCGAGGCCTTAAGATACCCACGCATGTCCCTCGATGCCGCGCGAAGGGTGCTCGAGATCGAGGCGGACTCGGTCCGCCGCCAGATCGACAATCTGGGACCCGGGTTCCTCGCGGCCGTCGAGGCCATAGAGACGACGCGCGGCCGGCTGTGCCTGACGGGCATCGGCAAGTCGGGCCTCATCGCCGAGAAGATCGCCGCGACCCTCGCGTCGACGGGCACCCCGGCCTACTTCCTCCACGCCGGCGAGGCGAGCCACGGCGACCTCGGAATGCTCGTGCCGGGGGACGTGGTCCTCGCCCTGTCGTATTCCGGGGAGACGCCCGAAGTCGTGCGTCTTCTCGAGTTCGCGCGCCAGCGCGAGATCCGGACGATCGCCATGACCGGCGCGCTGGACTCGTCCGTGGCCCGAGCC
>DATMNJ010000084.1:0-5329 GCA_035569175.1 Thermoanaerobaculia bacterium
CTCGGGCCAGACCTTCGTGCGCGACGCTCTGGTCGGGCTCGTCCGCCTCGAGGGCTACGAATCCGGGACCATCCGCCCGCACGAGCGCACGCTCGCGAAGCCGAAGGAGGATCGGCTGGCTCTGCTCGCCGCGACGAAGGCCGACCTCGAGCTCGTCTTTCTCCTGACGCGCTCCCCCCTCTCGGCCGCGCTCTCGACACGGCGCACACCGCAGTTGACCGCCACGGATCCGGACGGCGTGCGGCACGACGCCTTTCGCATTTCGGACTACGCCGCTCACGTCGAGCTCCAGGGGCTCGTGAAGAACGCGGAGGCAATCATCGCCGACGGCCACCATCGCTACGAGACCGCACTCGCCTTCTCGAAGGACCCCGCGGCCGAGAAGCTGCCCGGCGCCCGCTACAAGCTTTGCGCCCTTGTGGACATGACGTCGCCCGGGCTCATCGTCCGGCCGATCCACCGCCTGATCTCGGGACTGCCCGACTGGAGCCCCGTCCGGTTGCTCGCGGCCGCCAGGCCGTACTTCGAGCTCGCCGAGTTCAGCGACGCCCGCGCCGCGTTCGACGCGCTCCAGAAGCACTCGCGCCTCCGGCCCGCCTTCGTCCTTCACGCGCCTCCGGCGGCGCCGACCCTCCTGACCCTCTCGGAAAACCCGGCGCCCCTGCCATGGCCCGAAGGGCGCTCGGAGGCCTGGAAGGGTCTGGACGTGTCGGCGCTCGAGGTCGCGTTTTTCGGCAGGCTCCTCGGGGTCGACACCGACGCCATCGCCCGCGGCGAGCACGTCTCTTTCACCTCCGACGCCGCGTCGGCGATCGCCGCCGTAGACAGGAAGGAAGTCCAGGCGGCCGTCCTCATGCGGCCGACGACCGTGTCCGACGTCGAGGCCGTGGTCGGCGCCGGCGACCGGTTGCCCCAGAAGTCCACGCACTTCTTCCCGAAGATGTACTCGGGGATCTTCGGGGTGTCGCTCGAAGACGCGGTGTACTAGGCCGGTCCCGCTGGGCCGGTCCCGCTGGGCTCGCGAGTATCCTCTGCCTGTGCCTGGCTCCTTCCCGCCGCACGTCTCTCGACGCTGGTCCCTCGTTGCGGCGCTCGCGGTGGGCCTGGCGCTCCGGTTGTACGTCGGCCTGACCCACCCGATCGACTACAACGGCTTCTGGCACGTCTTCATCGCGCGCAACCTGCGACGGGAATACTCCGGCCTCGCGCATCCGCCGCTCTTCCTCCTGCTCCTCAAGGGCGTCGACGCGCTGAGCCATACGCGGATGGCATACCGGAGCCTGTCGATCCTCTCGGGTCTGCTCGCGATCGCCCTCGTCCATCGGATCCTCGAGAAGCTGCGCACCGACCCCGCGGTGGCCTTTCTCGGCGCTCTCACGATGGCGGCCTCCCAGTCCGCAATTTTCCTGTCGCGCGGCGTCCAGTCCTACATGCTCGCGGTCTTTTTCATCCTGTGGTCCTTCGTCTTCTACCTGGACATCGCTCGCCCGGAGCCGGCGGGCTGGCGTCGACGCGCGGCCTTTGCCGCCCTGGCGAGTCTCGCCGTCGCGACCGAGTACTTTGCCGGGCTCTACCTCGTGGCCGCCGCCCTGGCGCCCCTGCTCGTCGCCGCTTTCCGGCCCGCGTACCGGCGCGCGCTCCGCGCGACGCTGACGCGGCGGATCCTGCCGGACGCGGCGACACTGGCTCCTCCCGCGATTCTCGGAACGCTGCTCTACGAGAGCATCGCCAAGCCCTGGGTGACTAGACTCAACCACCTTCCCGAGTTCTATCTCCGCCCGGGCACGGAAACCCCGGCGGCCTTCGTGACGCGCAATCTCTGGAACCTCTTCAACCTCTTCTCCCCGGCGCTGCTCTGGAGCCCGCGGCGCGCGGCCGCGCTCGTTCTCCTCTTCGCGGCGGTCGTGTTTCTAGCGGCGATCGTCAGCGGCGGCCGCGAAGCCGACGACGCGGAGAGGGCCCTCCCGGCGGCGATCCTCGTCATCCTGCTGGTCCTGGGAATGGTCCTCGGCCTGCGGGGTCTCTATCCCTTCGGCGGTGCGATGCGACAGCAGTTCCTGTTTTTTCAGTTCGGGCTCCTGGCCGGTTTCGTGGCGTTCGACCGTCTCGTATCTCGCGCGCCTTCGCCGGCCGCCCGCCGGACGCTGCTTTTCCTGTGCGGCGCCGCCCTCGCCGTCAACGTCGCCGCCAACTCGAAAAACCTCCTGCCGATGGGACGCGATCCCTTCACCGTCCAGGCGTACACGTTCGACCGGTCGTTTCCGCAGGCCCGCGTCGTCCAGACCGACCAGTTCAACCTGGTCGGCTTCTTCATCGCGCACCACGACTGGGCGTGGAGCTACGACGGGTCGCTTCCGGGCCTGCCGGCCGTCCAGCGCTACGAGCTCGCGCGCGACGGCCGCCGACTCACGCTGCTCGCGCACCGCGACCGCTGGAACTTTCCGCTCCTCGAGGGCGGCACGTACGCGGTGCTCCGGGCCGCCGGAGCGGCCGCCGGAGCAGAGTGCACGACGGCCTTCGTCGTGCACCAGAACCTCTACAAGCCGCCCGACCGCAAGCTGCCGCCTCTCGACGAGGTCGAGCTTCTCGACGCCGCGCCGTCGCTCGCAAGGGCCGGCGGTCTCACGCTTCGTCGCCTCGTGAGCCGCGGGGACGACGCCTATCTCGAGCTTTGCGACGAGAGCGGCGCCTCGACCTCGCGGTGAGCCGCCCGATCAGGCCGCCGAGGGCCGCGGCACGGCCGTCGGTCCCGCGGCGCGGCGGTCGTCCGGCTTCACGCACAGGAGGTTGACGTACAGGTCGATGTCGGCTTCCGCAGGGAGAGGACCAAGCGTCGCGTCCCTGAGGATCGCGGACGGCCTAAGCCCGAGCCCTTCGATCAAGGACAGGAACTCGGCCGGCGTACTGCCGCGGGTCTGGATCGAGAGCAGGTTGCATTCCACGAGCATGGCGATCCGGGGAGAGCCGCGGATGGCCTGGCGCATGCCGTCCAGCGCCATGTTTTCGGCGCCCTCGATGTCCATCTTGACGAAGTCGAGCGACGGGATGCCGCGCTCGGCGAGAAACGCGTCGACGCTCACCGCCGGGATCTCCACGACGGTTTCCGCGGCGGTGAAGCCGGGCAGAAGGCTGTGGTTGCTGTGCCCCGGGGAGACGAAGAGCCGCGCCATGCCCGTGCGATCGCTGATAGCCCGGGGCACCACCTCGACGTTGGCGTAGCGGGCCGAGGAGACGTTGCGCTGCAGAATCGCCTGATTTTCCGGGCTCGCCTCGAAGGCGTACACCTTGCCCCTCGGGCCGACCCAGTCCGAGAAGAGCCGCGTGTAGTAGCCGACGTGGGCTCCCAGATCGAGCACGGTCATGCCGGGCCGGATGAAGCTTCGGGCCCAGACCACCGACTCCCACTCGAACCAGTTCATGAGGAACTCGAACTTCCAACGCCAGATCCACCACCATCCCCCGGTCCCGCGGGCCGGGAACTCGAGGGATTTCAGGCGGCTTAACCCGCGCACCGCCTGGACGACGCTCCACCGGAGAGCGCGGGCCGGCAGACCGTGCTCGTCCTCGCGGGACGCTCCGGTGAGCGCGAGCAGTCTGTAGAAAAGCCGACGACCGAGCGGAGGTTTCACGCGCGCATTCTAGCCCGCGCCCCGTTCGCGGACGCGCCGGGGCTCTAGTTGCCTGCGACGTAGCCGAGGGAGCGCAGGACTCGGATCTGTTCGGGAGTCATCGACTGCTTCTCGACCGGTGTCTTCCAGATCCGGGCCAGGTGGGGCCGCAGGACGTCGGCGGCGGCACGAAGGCTCGCCGCGTTCGGGGCGCGTGCGAGCCAGGGTCCGTTCTCGGCGACGAACTCCGTCGGCGGCTCGCGGTTGGACTGGACGATCACGGAGCCGTCCCGCTCGACGCCGACCTCGAGGATCTCCGGAAGGGCGAGGTACTCGACGAGCAACGGAAGCCGGCGTGCCGGCGCAAGCGCGAACAGATCCTCGCCTTCCGTTCGGGGCGCCGGGAGGCCGAGCAGGTGCGCGAGCGTCGGCACCAGGTCGACGTGGCCGACGAATCGGTTCTCCTCCGAGCGCGGATCCCCGGCGGAGCGCGCGACGACGAGGGGAACGTGAAAGAGAACCGGATCGATGCGCATGCCGTGCTGGAACCAGTAGTCCTCTTCGCCGAGGAACTCGCCGTGGTCGGCGGTCAGCACGACCGCCGTCGACGCGCCCTCGCCCGACGCGTAGACCGAGTGCAGCAGACGTTCGACTTCCGAGAGCGCGTACTGCGCGTTGCCCCGATACCGCGCCGCGTAGTCCGCGCGCCCGCGGCACTCCGGCAGGTACTGGTACTTCGGCAGCTCACCCTTGCCGGCGAAGTCTCCGCTCGCGAGCGGGAGGGGCGCCCCCGGATCGGCCGGGCGTTTCACGAAGGCTTCCGGCGGACGGTACGGCCCGTGGGGCTCGAGGTAGTGCACCCAGAGAAACCAGCGCTTGCCCGAGTGCTCGAGCTCTCGCAGCTTCGCGAGCGCGGCATCGGTCGTCTCCGCGGCGTTCCGGGTGCCGGTCGGCCGATTCGGCTCGACGCCCGTCATGCGCGCGTCGAACGAGTCGAAGCCCCGGTCGAAGCCGACGGATTGCCCGACGAGGTTCGGGTTGCTCACGACTGCCGCCGTAGCGAAACCCGCATCGCGCAGCCGCTCCGCGAGCATCGGCCCCGCCGGATGGAGCACCTTCGCCCCGTTCGCGACGAGGCCGGACTGCGACGGGTACGAGCCCGTGAAGAGAGCGAGCATGCTCGGTTTGGTGTGGATGCTCGCCGAAATGGCCCGGGAGAACCGGCGCCCCCGATTGAGCAGGGAGGGAGGCACCGCCGCGTCGGCAGACGGGTCGCCGACGACGCCCCGATCGACGCGCAGCGTGTCGACGACGACGAGAAGCAGATTCTGCGCTCGGGGCTGCCGGGCGGGCGAAGGGCGGCACGCCACCGCCGCCGTCAACAAGAGAGGAAGCACCCTCAACGCGCGTCTCATCGGGGTAACCGGGTCAACATACCCCAACCCCGATGGCGGCCGAGACGCGGCCGGTCCCCGAGAGCGGCGGCGCGGCTCCTAGTTCCCCTTGGCCGGCGCGAAGCCCCGGACGTCGTTCTTGACGAGACCCTCGATCTGTTCCGGCGTCAGCTTCTTGCCGAAGGGCGGCATGTCTTCCTTGCCGTCGGTGACCGACTTGACGAGCTGATCATCCGTCACCGTCGCCTGCCATTCGGCGTCGGCGAATTTGCGGGCCATGAAGTGCTTGCCCCGCATCGTGTCGGCCTTGCCGTCCTCGCCGTGGCA
>DATMNJ010000085.1:0-4752 GCA_035569175.1 Thermoanaerobaculia bacterium
GCGCGTGAACTCCGCTTCGACCTCGGCGCGGCAGGACGTCGGGAAGTGCACCTCTCCGAGCTCCTCGCCCTCGCCGTGGGAATGGGCGTGCGCCTCCTGCGCGCGCAGCGGCCCCGCCACGAATAGGCCGAGCGCCGCGAACAGGACCAGGGACCGTTTCATCGCGCTCCTCCCTGCCCTTACGGAATCGCCGTCTTCGCGAGCTCGGCGCCGGGTGAATTCTCGTCGCCCGGCGAGAGCGGCTCGCCGAGCACTCCCTCCCACCGCGCCACGACGACCGAGGCGACGCAGTTGCCCATGACGTTGATCGACGTCCGGGCCATGTCCATCAACTCGTCCACGGCGAGGATCATGGCGACACCCGCCTCGCCGGGCAAGCCGAAAGAGGCGCAGCCCGCCGCGATGATCACGAGGGAGGCGCGCGGAACGCCGGCCACGCCCTTGGAGGTCATGAGGAACGTCAGCATCATCAGCAGCTCGGTCGAGAGGGGCAAGTGGATGCCGGCCGCCTGGGCGATCGTGAGCGACGCGAGCGAGATGTACAGCGTCGAGCCGTCGAGGTTGAACGAGTAGCCGGCGGGGATCACGAAACCGGCGACCGACTCGGGCACGCCGAACTCGACCATCTTCTCGAGCGCCCGCGGGAGGGCCGCCTCAGAGGACGCCGTCGAAAACGCGAGGAGGAACGGCTCCCGGATCTTCCGGAAGAAGAGGCGGACGTTCGCGCGCGCAAGCGTGAGCGCGGGAACCAGCACGAGCAGCGCAAACAGGAGCAGGGCGCCGTAGAGGGAGGCGACGAGCTTCGCGTACGAGCCGAGGACGGCGAGGCCATGGTGCGACACGGAGCCCGCCATCGCGCCGAAGACGCCGAGCGGCGTGAGGGCCATGACGTAGTCGGTGAGCTGGAACATGACGGCGACGACCGAGTCCATGAGCTTCAGGAACGGCGCGGACCTTTGCCCGATGTGCGCCGCGGCGACGCCGACGAGCGTCGCGAAGATGACGACCTGGAGCACGTCCTGCCTGGCCATCGCGTCCACGACGTTGGAGGGGAAGAGGTGCAGGAGCGTCTCGACCAGCGTCTTCGGCTTGGCCATCGCCTCGCCCGAGGGCGGCAGACTCAGCCCTTCTCCGGGCCGTACGACGTGCGCGATCGTGAGCCCGAGGGCGAGCGCCGCCGTCGTGGCGACCTCGAAGTAGACGAGGGCCTTCACACCCATTCGGCCCACGGCCTTGATGTCGCCGGTCTTTCCGATGCCGACCACGATCGTCGAGAAGATGAGCGGCACGATCAGCAGCTTGATGAGGTTGATGAACGCTTTCGAGAGGAAGCGGAACGCCTCGTAGGCATCCGGGTGCGTTTCGGCCGGGAAGAGGAAACCGCACGCGACGCCGAGCAGGAGCGCGTAGAAGATCAGTGCGGTCGAGGAGAGCCACCCCGGCCGCGTCGATTTCCTCACCGATTCTCCCGCGGCCATTTGGCGCGAGAGTTTACCCGACGAGCCGGACCTCCGGCCGATTCAGCGCGCGCGCAGCGCCCGGTTCGCGAAACTGATGCGGGGGCTGGACGCGCGCCGTACGGCGGCGATCCCGTTGGTGCGCTCGACGAGCGCCTCGAGGCGGTCGAGCGCTTCGAACACGACGCCGGTGCCCTCCACCGTGCGGCACGAGAAACGGATCAGCCCCCTGGCCACATCGAATTCGAAGAGCTTGCACGGACCCAATTCCGACTGGAGATCCTGGTACGCCTCGGTCCACCGCTCGTCCACCGGTCCGGCGAGCGCCACCGTGTACCGGGTCTCGGTGCCCGCCGTCTCGCCCTTCAATCGGGAGAGATCCAGCCTGACGTCCGAAGCGCCGCCCGCGTTCCATTGATCGGTCATTGGCCCCACCAACCTTTCCCGGACCGTTAAACAGCAATTCGAGGGCCAGTCGCCAGGCCATTGGAAACGAAGGACTTTGTCGCACCGTCTCCGAAAACGGCCTCCGAAGGTGTCACCTTTGGTGACACTCAACCTGTCCTGAAGGACAGTCGGCGCCGGGCGCGCGCCTCAGTCGCGGCGCTTGAGCGAAAGCGTCAGATGGAACTCGGCCACCGGCTCGTTTCCGAGCCTGTCCGGCACGGTCGCGACGATGCGCACCGGGAGCTCCTCGCGCGCGCCGCTCTCGATCGCCCTGCGCACGAGGCCGGCGACCGCTTCGCCGTCCTCGCAGGAGAAAAATACGTCGCCTTCGGCGCGTTTCAAGAACTGCGCCTTCACGTCCTTGAAGATCAGCGAAATACGCCGCCCACTGGCGTCGATCCGTCGCATCGCGGTCAGCGCTCCGGCCAGGTCCGCCCCCGCGCACAGCGCCCCGAAGTACATCGAGCCGAGGTGATTTCGCGAGCGCCGGGTCAGCGGAATCCGGATCACCGTCGAGCACTCATCCGCTCGGATGACGGAGGGACGGAGGAAGAAGAGCAGGGGGATCTTCGCAAACGTCCAGAGCCTCAGCCGCGTGGTTTCGCTCACAAGAGTCGCCGCCGGCGACGCTATCACCCTGTCCTCGGGCTGTCCTCGCGCGGCGCGCGGCACCCGCCCGGCCGCCGGCCACCTGCCCGAACGGACGGCTGACTTTTCGGGCCGATCGGCGCGACAATGGGGGGTGTTCTCGGACACGAAAAAAGGGAGTAACTCGATGCGCTTCGCTGCGCGGTTTCTGACCGCTTCGATCCTGATGTGTGCGGCCGCGACAACCGCGGCCTTCGCGACCGTGCTCTGCGTCAAGCCCGTCCCCGGAGGCAGCGGCTGCTGGGCGACGGCCTTCACGGACCTTCAGCCCGCCCTCGCCGCCGCCAACGCGACCGACGAGATCTGGGTGGCCACCGGGACGTACAAGCCGGACACGGGCAACGACCGAACCAAGAGCTTCGCGATGAAGAACGGCGTCGCCATCTACGGCGGATTCAACGGCACGGAGACGACACGCGGCCAGCGCGATCCGGTCGCGAACGTGGTGAACCTCTCGGGCGACATCGGAACATCCGGCTTCTCGGGCGACAACAGCTACCACGTCGTCACAGCGGACGCGACGGTCACTCTGACCGGCATTCTGGACGGCGTCACGGTGACGGGCGGCCAGGCAGACGGAGGGAGCCCGAATGAACGCGGGGGCGGCCTCTGGGTCAACGGCGGCAGCCCGAAGCTGGTCGGGGTCACGTTCACGGCCAACTTCGCCAGTGTCCGCGGCGGTGGCGCCAGAGTCGAGAGCGGAGCGCCGCAGCTGCTGTCCTGCACGTTCGTCTCGAATACCGTCGCTTTCGGCGCCGGCGGCGCCGGTCTCTCGACGGGCGCCGGCTCGGTGGACGCCGAAGAGTGCATTTTCCGCGCGAACTCCATCTCGGGCTCCTCGACCGGCGGCGGCGGACTGCAGACCGCGGGCAACACGACGCTGATCAACTGCGTCATCGCCCAGAACAGCCCGAACGGCCTCCAGATCCAGGGCGACAACAACAAGATCCAGGATTGCACCTTCACCGCGAACAACGGCTACGGCGCGGCGTTCCTCGTCAGCAACAGCAACACGATCACCAACTCGGTTTTCTGGGGCGACCTCGTGCCCGAGATGTTCTTCGACGGATCCTCATCGGCCTCGATCAGTTATTGCGACGTCCAGGATGGCTCGCCGTTCGCGGGCGCGGGCAACATCCAGGCCGATCCGCTCTTCTTCGGAGCGCCGGCCGACCTTCGCCTCGGCCCGGGATCGCCGGCGGTCGACGCCGGAAACAACACGCTCGTGCCCGGCGGCACGACCATCGACGTCCGAGGACTCCCCCGCTTCTTCGACGACCCCGACGTCCCGGACACGGGCGTGGGCAACGTGCCGCCGGGGATCGTGGACATGGGCGCCTACGAGCGCATCCCGATCACCGTCACGGCGCCCGCGACCCAGACGCTCTGCGCGGGTGCGCCCGCCGCGTTCAGTGTCGTCGCGACCGGTCAGCCGACCCTCACGTACCAGTGGCGCAAGAATGGAACGCCCCTCGGCGACGGCGGAGCGATTTCGGGCTCGACGACCAACTCCCTGACCATCAGCCCGACCGTCACCGGCGACACCGGCGTCTACGACGTCGTCGTGACGGACGGCTTCGGGCAGTCGATCACCTCCGCGCCGGCGACGCTGACCGTCAACGCCCGGCCCACGGCCTCCGGCTCCGGAGCCGCGACCGTGTGCGCGGGCACCTCGACGCCCCTCACGGGCTCGGGGGGCACTTCGTGCGCGTGGGCGCCGTCGAGCGGGCTCGACGACGCGGCGAGCTGCTCGCCGATGGCCACGCCGGCGATTACCACGACGTACGCGCTCACCGTGACGGCCGCCAACGGTTGCCCCTCCACCAATACGTCCACCGTCACGGTCACCGTGAACCCGGTGCCGGACCTGCCCGTGATCGCTGCGCCCCTCTCGGTCCCGGTCGGCGCCTCGGGCGCCTCGGCGAGCGTTCCGAACCATACGGGCTCGACGTGGACCTGGACCCTGTCGGGAGGCGTGATCACGGCCGGCCAGACCACCCGCCAGATCGTCTTCGACGCGGCCTCTCCCGGCACCACCATGGTCTGCACGGTCGTCGAGACCAACGCCGGCTGCTCCTCGCCGCTGGCGACGAAGAACATCCAGGTGGACTTCCTCGACGTTCCGCCGTCGAACACGTTTCACGCGTTCGTCGACACCGTCGCGCGCAATGGGGTCACCGCCGGCTGCGGCGGCGGAAAC
>DATMNJ010000086.1:0-5675 GCA_035569175.1 Thermoanaerobaculia bacterium
ATCTTCACCGCCGTGCCGCCCGCTCCGAGGGTGAGTCCCCAGAAGAGCCCGGCCGCCAGGAAGCCGTTGTAGAGCCCCTGGTTGGCGGCAAGGACCTTCGAGGCCCTCGCCGCCTCGAGCGTCTGACCGAACGCGCGCAGCCCGCGCGGCTTGTCCCAGAGGAACATCTCGAGCACGAGGATGTAGACGTGCAGGAGCGCGACGGCGGCGACGACGAGGTTAGCGAGAGTGGACACGATCCCTTCCTTTCTCGATGGCCTGCGCGGCACGGGCCCCGATCAACCCTTAACCCTTCCCCGCCCGCCGGTCGCCCGGGGAGCCCGCGGTCGCGAGGAAGAGGCGGTCGATGCGCAGCAACTCGCCGAGGGACCAGGCCTGGAACGGGCAGCCGCCGGGCGTGTGGGGCGCGTCGCCGTCGGCAATCTCCGAGACGTGGCCGAGACCCGCCGCGTCCAGGTGCGCGAGCAGAGGAGCGAGGAATCGGTCGCGCGCCTCGGCGGTCGCCTCGGTCGTGCCGCCGCGCACCCGCACCCAGGCGTCCACGAAGGCGCCCGCGAGATAGGGCCACACGGTCCCCTGGTGGTACGCGCCGTCGCGCTCGCGCGGGCCGCCCTCGTAACGCCCGACGTAGGCAGGGTCCTCCGGGCACAGAGAGCGCAGGCCGACGGGGGTCGCCAGCCTGGCCTCGACCGCGTCCACGACGCGCCGCGCCCGCTCGCCCGCGAGGATCGGGAACGGCAGGCCGCCGACGGCGAAGATCTGGTTGGGCCGGAACGTCGCGTCGGCGGCGCCCGCGACGTGGCCGGGATCCACGACGTCGTAGAGACAGCCGCCGTCCTCGTTCCAGAAGCGCTCGTGGAAAGCCGCGAGACCGCGGTCGTGCAGCTCGCGCCAGCGGTCGGAGAAGACGCTGCCGATCCAGAGCGCATTCAACCAGAGAGCCTGGACCTCGACGGGCTTGCCGATGCGGGGCGTGACGACCCAATCCCCGATCTTCGCGTCCATCCACGTCAACTGCACGCCGGCCTGCCCGGCCGCGAGCAGACCGTCCGCGTCGGCGCGGATCCCGTAACGCGTCCCGCCCGAATACCCGGCGAGAATCGCTTCGATCGCGGCCTGAAGAATTCTCACCTTCGGCGGGGAGGCCGGAAGGCCGGCGGCCGCCATGGCCTCGAAATAGTCGTAGACGGCCACGACGTACCAGAGCGACGCGTCCACCGAGTTGAACTCGGGCTCGCTCCCCTCGTCCGGGAAGAAGTTCGGCAGCATGCCCTCCGAGACCGCGGCCGCCCATTCGAGCAGGATCCCCTCGGCCTCCGCGAGCCGTCCCGTCGCCAGGCACAACCCGCGCAGGGCGATGAACGTGTCGCGGCCCCAATCGGTGAACCAGGGATATCCGGCGACGACGGTCAACCCGTCGCCGCGGCGCACGAGGTAGGCGTCGGCCGCGCGATCGAGACGGTCGTCGAAGCGCGCGCGGCGGCTGCGCTCGGACAGGCGCAGGGATTCGAGGGCCGCCTCCGCGCCGCCCTGTCCGAGGGCGGACTCGTGGCCCTGCGCGGCGGCGAGCCAGACCCCTTCGCCCGCAGCGAGGTCGAAACGGAACGTCCCCGGGGACGCAAGGTCTTCGGAGAAGTCGAGGCCGCGCGCCTTCTCCGCCCCGTAGAGGAAGTTGCGGTACCACTCGGGCTCGGGAGCGTACGCCCCGTTCGTGCGCACGAACACCGCAGGCACGTCGCCGTAGGGCTGGAAGCGCAGAACTCCCGGCGCCGTCGCCTCCGCGTCGAACCGGAAGGACGGGTTCTCGTGCTGGAGGCCATGGAAGTCGCGGCCCGAGAAAAACGGCCGGACCTCGAGCTCGACGGCTCCCGCCCCGAGCAAACGCCTCCACGAGACGGCCACGGACGAGGAGCCTTTCGGCACGAAGATCTCCTGCGCGAGGGTCGTGCCGTCGGGCAGGGTGAACGTCCAGCGCGGCCACGGCTCGATTTCGAAGGCCGTAATGCGCGACGCGCCGTCCGGGGACGTCACGTCGGGTCCGTATGCCTGGGACGAGATCGCATAGCGGCCGGTCGGCGTCCGGACGAAAGCGTCGAACCCGTTGACGAGCACCACGCGCCCGGTCGGAGGCGTCTTCGCGGTCAGAAGCAGCGCGTGGTAGCGGCGCGTCCGGATTCCCGCGCACGTCCCGGACGCGAACCCTCCGAGACCGTCGGGTTCCAACCACTCCCGGGTCAGCGCGTCGTCCATGGCGGGAAGCGTAGGCTCAGTCGCCGTCGAAGCGCAAAAAAAAGGGGCCGCAGCGCCTATCCGCCCTCGACTCCTTCGAACATGCCCTCGGCGACCCAGTCGCGCAGCCAGCGGAAGAGCTGCTCGCCGGGGGCGCCCTGGAGCCCCCTGGCCGCCGATGCGACGGCCTTGCCGAACGGGCGGCCCCGGACGAGGGCACGGAGGAAGTCGTGGGCCGGTTTGGAAAGGTCGAGGCGCCAGACTTCGTAGCGCTTGCGCCAGACCGCGACGTAGGTGGCCTTGCGGCCGACTTCGGGGTGGTCGTGATTCTCGTCCTTGACGGACTGGAGGTACGCGTTGACCGGATAGGCGTAGGCGCCCAGGCGGAAGGCCGCGATCGGCCTGAGAACCGAGCCCGGCCAGGCCTCGGTGGGACGCTTCGCGACGGCGTCGACCGGCCACGCGGGCGACTCGGGCGCATCGAAGACCTCGGTCACGGCCAGCTCCAGGCGGGCGAGGTCGGCCGCAAAGGCCTTCCCGCGCACGCCCCGAGAGACGCGCAGGAATTCCGGAAACTGCCGCCCGAGGCGGTTGAACGTGTAGCTCGAGGACGGGTGCGCCGCGACGAAGCGCGTGACCAGGTCCGCGAAGGCGTCGGCCCCGAGCAAGTGGGCGACCGCCGGGTAGTCGCCCTCGAGGGCCTCGATCATCCGCAGCAGGTACATGCCCTGGTAGACGCCCACGCGCTCGACCGCGGTGAGCGTCTTCGAGGGCAGGATCACGCGGCCGATGTCGGCGGGATCGAGCTCGGCGCGCGCGGCCTCGGCCTCGATGGCCTCGTCCACCGCACCCGGCTGCTCGATGACCGCCTGCATCCACCGCTGGAGCCGCGGCAGGCCGAGATCAAGAGGCGGCTGCGGCAACGGCCTTCTCCTGGCGGCGGTGGACACGGGCCTTCAGGGCCTCGGCGTGGACGACGTCGAAGGCGGGGATGTCCGCATCCCACTCGAGCAGCGTCGCGACGTTCCCGGTGCGCGCGACGGACCGGCGGTAGAGCTGCCAGACGGCGTCGATGACGTGGTCGTTGTGGGTGTCCACGATGTGCGTGCCCTTGTTCGTGTGGCCCGCGAGGTGGTACTGCGCCACGCGCGTCGGATCGATCGCGTCGACGTACGTCTCGGGATCGAACCCGTGGTTGAAGGCGCTGACGTAGACGTTGTTGACGTCGAGGAGCATGCCGCAATCGGCGTCCTCCATCAGGCGCCCGAAGAACTCCCACTCGGGCATCGAGGAGGACGTGAACTCCGCGTAGGTCGAGGCGTTCTCGAGCACGAGCGGCCGCTCGAGGACGTCGGAGACCGTCCTGACGCGTGCGGCGACGTGCCGCAGGGCCTCCTCGGTCAGAGGCATGGGAAGCAGGTCATGCGTGTTGCGCCCGGCGACACCGGTCCAGCAGAGGTGATCGGACACCCAGTGGGCACGCGTGCGCGCGGCGAGGGTTTTCAGTTTGGAGAGGTGCTCGCGGTCGAGCGGATCGGCGCTGCCGATGTTGAGCGAGACCCCGTGGAGCACGATTGGGTACCGGTCGGCCACCTGGTCGAGCACCCACAACGGGCGCCCGCCGGTGTCCATGTAGTTCTCGGAGAGGATCTCGAAGAAATCCACCTCGGGCTGCTTCTCGAGGATGTGGGGGTAGTGCACCGTGCGCAGGCCGATGCCGATGCCGAGATCGGGAAGGCCCCAGCGGTTGCGAGCTTCAGGTTTCAATGGGTGTTCCAGGAAAATTTTGGGGGCCGCGGGCGCAATCCCGCAGCCCCCAAAAAAAGATCACCGCGATCTGGTTAGGCCGCCTTCTTCACGGGAACCGCGCAGCCGCCCTTGCCCTTGCAGGAGTTCTTGCCGGCGCAGCTGCCGTCGCCGGTCTTGCAACCGCCCTGGCCCTTGCAGGAGTTCATGCCCTTGCAGGAGTGCTTCAGGTCGGCCGAAGCGCAGCCGCCCTTGCCCTTGCAGGAGTTCTTGCCCGCGCAGCCGGCGTCGCCGCTCTTGCATCCGCCCGTGCCCTTGCACGAGTTCATGCCCTTGCAGACGTGCTTGTCGGACGCGGCCTTGGTGTCTTTGGCCTTCTCGTCGCCCGCCGTCGTCTTTGCGCTGCCGCCAGGGGTCAACGCGGTCGCCAGGCCCGAGCCGGCGAGCACGCCCGCGATCGCCAGACCGATCGCCTTCGTCGTCAGGTCACTCTTCTTCATTCCCCGTCTCCTTTTCTTGCCCCGAACGGGGCGCCTTCAGTCATCGGCCCAGCCGACATGGCTGTGCCGGGTTACGCGCTCGAAACCGGTGCAAGCCGCCCTCCCCGGGGCGACGCCAATAGCGCGGAATCTTACTCCCACCCCACTCCCCTGGCGCCAATCCGGATCGAGAAAAAACACACCCCGCAGCCCTCCCTCCAAAGTACGGGAAACGGGGTCCCCCGGATCTGGCACACGGCCGTTTGGATGCCCTCAGGCGTCGGCGCTACGAGCGGGAGGGCGCCGCGGGAGGGAACCGGCCCGCCTCGACGTCCTTCAGGAAGCCGATCAGCGCCTTGAAGTAGGTCTCCTGGTCGTCCCACATGGCGAGGTGGCTGCCGTTCTCGCAGATGGCGACGCGGGATCTCGGCAGCAGACGACCCATCTTGCGGATGTCCTCGGGGTTCATCTCGTCGTACCGGGCGCCGATGACGAGGGTCGGCACGTCGATCCTGGACAGGTCCTTCCAGCGGTCCCAGTCCTTGAAGGTGCCGGTCACGACGAACTCGTTGGGCCCCTGCATCGTGTTGTAGACCTGCGGATTCAAATGTTTGAAGGCTCGGGCCACCGGGTCCGGCCATGGGTCCACCCGGCAGACGTGCCGGCCGTAGACCTCCTTGAACATCACGTCCTGGTACTCGGGGGCCTCGTACTCCCCCTTCTCCTCGTACTTGACCAGAATCGCCAGGACCTCCGGCGGGAGCGCCGCTCGCAGCGTGTTGACGTACTCGACGTAGGACGCGATCGACGCGGTCATGCTCGAGAGGACGAGACCCTTGAGGTGCCTCTGATACTTGAGGGCGTACTCGATCGCGAGCATGCTGCCCCACGACTGGCCGTACAGGAAAAAGTCTTCGAGGCCGAGGGCCGCCCGCACCTGCTCGACCTCCTCGCGGAAACGGTCGATCGTCCAGAGGCTCTTGTCGTCGGGCTGGTCGGAGTAAAAGGAGCCGAGCTGGTCGTAGTAGTAGAACTCGACGCCCGCCTGCGGCAGGAAGTCCTCGAAGCACTCGAAGTACTCGTGGGTCACGCCTGGCCCGCCATGGAGCGTCAGGACCTTGATCTTCCCCGCGCCGACCTTCTTGGTCCACACCTTGTACTTGCCGTCCACCGTGATGAGGCGGATGCCGGCGGTCTTGACGTCGGCCAGCCTGGGGACCG
>DATMNJ010000087.1:0-8026 GCA_035569175.1 Thermoanaerobaculia bacterium
GAAGCGGCAACGGCGTGAAGCTCAAGGTCGTCACGACCCTGCACGGCACGGACATCACGATCGTCGGCCTCGACCGCTCGTACCTGCCGATCACGCGCTGGGGCATCGAGCAGAGCAACGCGGTGACGGCGGTCTCCCGCTACCTGCGTGACGTGACCGTGCGGGAGTTCGGAGTCCAGAGGCCGATCGAGGTCCTCCCGAACTTCGTGGACACGCGGCAGTACCGGCCGGACGGCGCCTCGCCGTTCGCCCGCGCGCTCGGCCAGCCCGGCGAGGCCCTGCTCGTCCACGTTTCGAACTTCCGGCCCGTCAAGCGCATCGCCGACGTGCTCGCGATCTTCGACCGCGTGCGCCGGAAGATTCCGGCACGCCTGCTGCTCGTCGGCGACGGGCCGGACCGCTCGCTCGCCGAGCGCCTCGCCCGCGAGGGCGGATTCGACGATCGCACGACCTTCCTCGGCAACGTCGCCGCGATCGAGACGATCCTGCCGGCGGCGCGGGTCTTGCTGCTGCCGTCGGACGCCGAGTCGTTCGGCCTCGCGGCGCTCGAGGCCATGGCCTGCGGCGTCCCGGTCGTCGGAACGGCCGCCGGCGGGCTGCCGGAGGTCGTCGAGGACGGGCGGCACGGATTCCTCCGGGCCGTGGGCGACGTGGAGGGGATGGCCCGCGGCGCCCTCAGGCTGCTCGAGGACGCGGCGCTCTGGAGCCGCTTCTCGGCCGACTGCCGGCGGCGCGCCGAGCAGGAGTTTCCGACCGAGGCGCTGGTCGGACGCTACCGCGCGCTGTACGAAGCGACCCTCGCGGGCTGACCGCCCATCGCGAGCCCGCGGTCCGACGTCTAGAGGCCCAGGCGCCCGGCCGCTCCCTGCGCCTTCAAACCTCTCTCGCGCTCCTCGCGCGAGCAGAAGGCGGCGTGCCAGGAGTTGGACGCGAGCACGTCGAGCTGGGCGTCGGTCAGGCCGAGGGTCTCTCGCGCAAACCGATATTCCCCGCGCGTGGTCGTGCCGAAGAGGACGGGGTCATCCGCCGAAAGCGTGACGCGTACGCCGGCGTCGAGCAGCCGGCCGAGGGGATGGGAGGCGGCGTCGGCGACGGCGCCCGTCTGCAGGTTTCCGGTGGGCGCGACGCAGAGGATCGTGTCCTCGTCGACGAGACGCTCGAGCAGCCGCGGGTCGCTCGCGGCGGCGATGCCGTGGTCGAGCCGGTCGGGCCGCAGGGCGTCGAGGACGTCGCGCACCGAGTCCGCTCCCGCCCATTCGCCGGCGTGGACCGACGTGCGCAGGCCGAGCAAGCGGGCGCGCAGGTAGACCCCGCCAAATGCCGCCGCCGGCCCCGCGCTCTCGTCGCCGCCCATTCCGATGCCGACGATCGAAGGCAGCCGGACACGCTCGTACAGGTCGAGCACCCGATCCCCCGACTCGGGACCCCAGTGACGCACGACGTCGAGCAGGATGCGGCAGAGAATCCCCCGCGTTTCGAGCGCTTCGCGAAAACCGACGTCGATCGCCTCGAGGCAGGCCCCCGCATCGAGGCCGATCCGCGTGAAGATCTCGGGCGACACGTAGACCTCGGCGTAATCGAGACGATCGTCCGCGAGCGCCCCAGCGACGGCGAGCGCCGCGGCCACGTAGTCCTCCGGCCGGCGGAAGAGCCGGCAGACCTCGGCGAAAAGCGCGAGAAACCCGGCGGAATCGCAAACCGCCGCGCGTGCGGTCTCGAAGCCGACGGGGTCCGCGAACGGGTGTCCCGCGCGCGACGCCAGGCGCGCGATCTCGGCGCTCGGCAGGCAACCCTCGAAATGGAGGTGGCAGTCCGCGAGCGAGGATGGACCGGACTGGACAGCGGTCGAACCGGTGATTTCCGTCTTCACAATCGGGCACCCGCCCTTCACAATCGCAGGACGCACCCACTATATGCGCCGCGCTCGACTCCTCGCGCTCTTTCTCGACGTGCTCGTTTGCGCGGCCCCGGCCGATCTCGCGGGTCTGGCCCTGACGTGGGCCGTCTGGCGATTCCTCCCGTCTGCCCGCACCTGGATTCCGGCCCTCTGGGCCGTGGCCGGGGTCGCCGCCACGGCCGCCTTCCTGCTGCGAGACGCGGCCGGAGGGCGCGCCCGCAAGTGGCTCGCGACCGAGGCCCGGCGCGCGGACGGCCGACCTCCGGGCGCCTGGGGCTCGGTCCGACGCAACTTCCCCCTGCTCGTCCCGTTCTGGAACCTCTACGACGCGTGGCCTTTCCTCCAGGACGGGCAAGCGCCGCGCCGTACGGACGCGCGGACGGGAGTCCGTATGTTGCAGATAACATGAGGGATCTGTGCCCCCGGCGGACCGTCCGGGGAGATTTGAACCTTTTTGTCCCCTTTCCGTTGTAAGAATCGGAAGAACATGCACGCAAGCCGCCGCGCCGCCGCCGCCCTTTTCGTCCTCGCGCTCGCCGCTCCGGTCCGGGCGTCCGGCCCCGAGCAGGACGTTTTCGAGAAGGCCTACTCGATGGAGGGAATCTCGAAGATCTCCGTCGAAAACGTCAACGGGAACATCGAGGCGACGGCGTGGGACAAGCCCTATTTCAAGCTCCGCGCGATCAAGAAGGCCGAGGGCGGCCGCGCCCAGGAGACGCTGCGCCTGACCGAAATCCGGGTTCAAAAAATCGGCGGCGAGATCAAGGTCGAGACCGTCAACCCGAAGCGTCGGCGCCTCTTCGGCTTCCTCGATTTCGGCTCCTCGGGCGCCCACGTGGATTACGAGTTGCAGATCCCGTCGAAGACCGACGTGCGCTTCGAGACCTTGAACGGCAGGCTCGCGGCCAGCGGCTTTTCGGGAAAGATCTCGAGCGACGCCGTCAACGGCTCCATCGAGCTGGCCGGCATCGCCGGGCCGGCGACCGCCAACACGGTCAACGGCTCGGTCCGCCTCGCCTTCGCGGGACCCCTCCACAACACGCGCATCGAGACCGTCAACGGCTCGATCGAGGTGGCCTTCGACAAGAGCTCGTCGGTCCGCTACGACCTCGAGACGGTCAACGGGCACATCGAGGGAAGCTTCGACATGCCGATCGAGGGCAAGTTCGGCCCGAAGGAAGCCCGCGGCAGCTACAACGGCGGGACCGAGCCGCTTCACTGCGAAACGGTCAACGGCACGATCCGGCTGAAAACGAACTGATCCCCCGGGCCCTGATATCTTCGGCCGCATGACCGCCGAGGGTTCCTCCCCGACGCGTTCCCTGCTGCTCGTCCTGGCCTACCTCGCCGTCTTCGGCTTCGTCGCGCTCGGCGTTTCCCGGGACCGCGAGGTGAGGTGGCACGCCCGAAACGGCCTTGCTCTCTTCGGTGCGGTCGTCGCGATCGGCATCCTGGCCACCTTCATCGGCGTGCTCATCCCGTCCTTCACCTGCCTCTACGCCGTGGCGATGGCGATCGTCTCGTTTCTTTATGTCGCGATCGTGATCCTCGCCGTCGTCAAGGCGCTGGAAGGGCAGCGGCTGATGATCCCCGGAATCTCCACATATGCCAGCCGCCTCTCCGCCTCCGGCTAACGGCGGCGCGGCCCGCCGCGCCACCCTCGTCGGGCCGATCCTCGTGGCGGTGCTGGGACTGGCCGTCGGCGACGCCTTGCGGCCTCCCTCGGACCAGGCGAGCGCGCGCCTCGCGGTCGGGGTGATCGATGTCTACCGTGCCACCATTTCACCGGCCCTCGCGAGCACCGGAATCGTCCACTGCCGATTCCAGCCGACCTGTTCGGCCTACGCCCGCGAGGCAATCCAGCGATACGGATCGCCGCGAGGCGTCGCCCTGGCCGCCGGCCGAATCCTGCGCTGCCACCCCTGGGCGCGCGGCGGTTACGACCCGGTGCCGTAGGGGTTGGGTGGCGAAGCCCCCGCCCCTCACCCCATCCCTCTCCCGTAGGGAGAGGGGGTAAGACTCTTCAAGAGCGGCCGCGTGGCATCAGTTCGCGGCGTGAGAAGTCACCCGAGCGAAGCGAGGGTGGAGGCTCACGCCGCGGGAGCCGGAGCGAAGCGAAGGGATCAGGCGCTCGGTCGAGCCCCTTTGGGCGAGCCGAGCGCCGGTGCGCCGTCAGGCGCAGATCCCGTAGCGAAGCGGAGGCGACGAAAATTGGTGCCGTCGGCCGGACTCGAACCGGCATGGGTTACCCCATACGCCCCTCAAACGTACGTGTCTACCAATTCCACCACGACGGCACGGGGGACGATTCTATGGCTTCGAGGGAGTGCTGGAGGAAGGCTGAGCCGGATTGCCGGACGGAGCGGGAGCCGCCGGAGCGGCCTGACCGGGCGCGGGCTGTGCGGCCGCCCCGCCGGGCGCGGGAGCCGGGACCTTCGGAGCCGACGCCGCGGGCAGGTTCTTTCCGATGACCGACGCCTTGGGCCGGGCCTCGAGAATCGAGAGCAGGAACGAGATGAGCACGAAACCGATGAAGGCGAACGTCGTGAGCTTGTGCAGGAACGTCGTCGCGCCGCGGGCGCCGAAAGCCGTCTGGCTCGATCCGCCGCCGAAGGCGCCCGCGATGTCCGCGCCCTTCCCCTGCTGGAGAAGGACCACCAGGATCAAGAAGAAGCAAATGATGACGTAGATGGTGACCAGGGCGATGTACACGAGGCCTCCACGAAAAGGGGCGGAAGTCTACGCGTCGGGCCCGAGGCCGTCAAGCGCGGGCGATGGCCTGGAAAGAGGCTGCCGAAAGGCTCGCCCCGCCGATCAGGAACCCGTCCATCTCCGAGGCTTCGAGCAGTCCGGCCGCGTTTTCGGCCGTCACGGACCCACCGTAAAGGATTCGCAGGCCTGCTCGGGCCGGGAGGACTGCGGCGACCTGCGCCCGGGCCACGGCGCAGTCTTCGGGCGCCGCGGAGCGGCCGGCGCCGATCGCCCAGACCGGCTCATAGGCGATGACGAGGTGCCGCGACGCGTCGTCCGCGCCGAGGGCGGCCAGCTGGAGCGCCAGCGTGGCCGCGGTCAGGCCGGCGTCGCGCTCCTCCTCGGTCTCGCCGATGCAGTAGATCGGCGTCAGGCCGGCCTCCCGGCAGCGTGCGAGCTTCCGGGCGAGGATCGATCCGTTCTCGCCAAAGAGTCTTCGGCGTTCGGAGTGGCCGACGATGGCATACCGACACCCCGCGTCCGCGGCCATTGCCGCCGAAACCTCGCCCGTGAACGCGCCTTCCGGTTCCTCCGCCACGTTCTGGCAGGCCAGCGCCCACCGGCCGCGCTCGTCGCGCGCGGCGTCGAGGGCCGTGAACGCCGGCGCGAGGACGAGCTCGGCGCCAGGGATGCCGCCGCCGATCCCGCGCCCGAGGTCGTGCGCGAAGGCGCGCGCTTGCGCCCGCGTCTTGTGCATCTTCCAGTTCGCGACGAAGAGTTTCATGGGTCGTGCGTTGTGGATCCGGGTCAGGCCTCCAGCGCCTCGATCCCGGGGAGCCGTCCCTCCGCGAGGAACTCGAGCGAGGCTCCGCCTCCCGTCGAGACGTGCGTGAACTTCCGGGCGACGCCCGCGGCGTGCGCCGCCTGCACGCTCTCACCGCCACCGACGACCGTCACCGCCGGCGACGCGGCCACCATCCGCGCGATCCCCATGGTTCCCGCGTCGAAAGGCGGCTTCTCGAAGACGCCCATCGGGCCGTTCCAGAAGATCGTCTTGACCGGGCCGAGCAGCCGCCCGAACTGCTCGAGCGTGCGCGGGCCGATGTCGAGGGCCATGAGGTCGTCGGGGATCTTGTTGATGCCGACCGTCCTCGCGCCCGCAGCGTCGTCGGGCGACTTCGCCACGACGAAATCCGAAGGCAGGGCAATCGTGTTGCCCTCTTCCTTGCAGAAGTCGAGGATCTCGCGGGCCAGGGGCACCTTGTCCTCCTCGAGGAGGGATCGGCCGACCGAAAGTCCGAGAGCCCGCACGAAGTGGTTCGCCATGCCGCCGCCGACGAGCAGCACGTCCGCCCGCCGCGCGAGCACGCGCAGCGTGTCGATCTTGCCCGAGATCTTCGCGCCGCCGAGAATCGCCGCGAAGGGACGTTCGGGCTCGAGCAGGCGCGAGAGCTCCCGGACTTCCCTCTCGAGCAGAAGGCCGGCGCCCTTTTCCTTCAACCGCCGCGGGACTCCGACGACCGACGCGTGCGCCCGGTGCGCGGCGCCGAAGGCGTCGTCCACGTAGACCTCCGCGAGCGCCGCCAGCCCGGCGGCAAACTCGGGGTCGTTGGCCTCCTCGCCCGCGTGGAAGCGCAGGTTTTCGAGCAGCAGCACTTCGCCCGGGGCGAGCGCGTCGGCCGCCTTCGCCGCCTCGGGCCCCACGCAATCCTCGACGAACCGCACGGGCCTTCCGAGCAGCTGCGCAAACCGCGCGGCAACCGGCGCGAGCGAGAGCTCCGGCTTCGGCCTGCCCTTGGCTTTGCCCAGGTGCGAGGCGCAGATGACCCGCGCGCCCCGTTCCATCGCCAGGCGCACGGTCGGCAGCGTCTCGGCGATCCGCGTGTCGTCCAGGACGCGGCCGCCGTCCAACGGCACGTTGAAGTCGACCCGGAGGAAGAGGTTTCGGCCCTGCAGGGACAGGTCTCGGATGGACTTCATCGGGCCGGTAGAATAGCGCAGTGAAACGGCGCCTCGCCGCCCTCCTGCTGGTCCTCGCGGCGGTTGCGACCTGCGCCGCCGATCTGCCCCAGGCCTCCCTCGGATTCGGGGGCGGCGTCGCGGCCGAGGAGGCCACGGCGGCCGAGGTCGGCCTCTCAATCCTCCGCAAGGGCGGAAACGCTGCGGATGCGGCGGTCGCGGTCGCGTTCGCGCTCGCCGTGACCTGGCCGGAGGCTGGCAACATCGGCGGCGGCGGCTTCTGGATCTCCCGCGACGCGAAGGGCCGCGTCCTGACGGTCGACTTCCGCGAAGCGGCGCCCCGGGGTGCGCGCCGGGACCTCTTCTTCAAGCGTCCCGGGAAGACCACGCCGTCCTCGACGGAGGGGCCCCTCGCCTCGGGCGTTCCGGGATCGGTTGCGGGACTCGCCCTCGCGCACCGCCGGGCCGGCCGCCTGCCCTGGAAAACGGTCGTCGAGCCCGCCGTGCGGCTGGCGCGGGAAGGGTTCGCGATGACGGCCAACGTCTCCGAGTCGATCGCTGCCGATCGCGCGCGCCTGGCCCGGGACCCCGAGACCGCCCGGATCTTTCTGCCGAGCGGCGCGGCCCCGGCGCCGGGCAGTCTCTTCCGGCAGCCGGCGCTGGCCAAGACCCTCGAGGCCATCCGCGACCGCGGCGAAGACGGGTTCTACCGCGGCGAGATCGCGCGCGACATCGCCGACGCGCAGAAGAAGGCGGGCGGCCTCGTCACGCGCGGCGACCTCGCCCGCTACGAGGCGAAGGTGCGCCAGCCCCTGCGTTTCCGCTTCCTCGGCGCCGAGATTTTTACGACCCCGGCGCCGTCGTCGGGACCGGTGCTCGCGGAGATGGCGCTTTCCGCCGAGCTGTCCGCCGCGCGCCTTCGCCCCGCCGGCGCATCGTCCATGCACTGGCTCGCCGAGATCGAGAAGCGCGCTTACCGCGACCGCAACCAGTTCCTGGGCGATCCGGCGTTCCCGGGCGTCGAGGAGAATCTCTTTACGAACCCGGCGCGGATCCGGCGCCTGGTGGCCTCGATCAATCCGGACCGCGCCAACGCATCGGCGGACCTCGCCCGCGTCTTTCCAGAGAAGCCGACGACGACGCATTTCTCGGTCGTGGACGCCGACGGAATGGTCGTCGCCGTGACGACGACGCTGAACGATTCCTTCGGGAACGCGCGCGTGGCGCCCGGTCTCGGATTCCTGTGGAACAACGAGATGGACGACTTCACCGCGCGTCCCGGCGAGAAGAACCTGTACGACCTCGTCCAGGGCGAGGCGAACTCGGTCGCGCCGGGCAAGCGGATGCTCTCCTCGATGTGCCCGTCGATCGCCCTGCTTCCCAACCGGGGCGTCTTCGCGTGGGGTTCGCCCGGCGGATCTACGATCGTCACGACGAACTTCCAGATTCTGCTCGGGCTGGTCCTGAATTCCCAGCCGC
>DATMNJ010000088.1:0-2213 GCA_035569175.1 Thermoanaerobaculia bacterium
CGTGTCCCTCCTGCGCCTCTCGACCCCGGTCTTCTGTGCGGCGGCCATCGCGGGTGTTCTCTGCTTCACCGTCGGAGAATACGTGCTGCCCTTCTCGGAGCAGCGGCAGCAGCGCTTTCGCAACGTCATCTACGGGCAGCCGCCGGAGGCCGGGGTCCGGGGACACGGCGAACGCAACTGGTACCTCTCCGACCGGGGCGAGATCTGGCACCGCGAGCAGGCCAACCCGACGAGCACGGATCTCTTCGGGATCGCGATCTTTCGATTCAACTCGGCTTTCGAGCTGGTTGGGCGCACTGCGGCGCACCAGGCGTCCTGGACCGGCGGCGCGTGGCGCCTGCACCAGGGCTGGACCCGGGACTTCGCGCCGAAGGCGGCATCGTCGTACGCTGCTTTCGAGGAGGAGACGATCGCGGGCGATCCGCCGAGGGCCCTCGCCGCGGTTCGTCGTCGACCGGAAGAGATGCGGTTTCGCGAGCTCGAGCGGCTGACCCGCCGCCTGCACGCCGGGGGGTACGCGACGTCCGGACTGGAGACGGCCCTCCAGTCCAAGCTCGCCCTGCCGGCGATGCTTCCGGTCATGGCCCTGCTCGCCGCGCCCTTCGCCTTCCGCGTGGGACGGCGGGGCACCATGGCGGGCATCGGAGTCGGTCTCTTCCTCGGGATTCTCGCCCTCGTCGCGGGGGCCTTTTCGACGAAGCTCGGCGAGGCCGGCGCCCTGCCACCGCTTCTCGCGGCGTGGTCGCCGGACGTTCTCTTCGGCCTCGCCGCGACCTATTTCCTGCTGCGGATGCGGTCCTAGAGGCCTAGGTCCCCTCTTCCCACGAGCTCATGTACTTCTGCTGCTCGGCGGTCGCGGTGTCGATGGTCACGCCCATCGACGCCAGCTTCAACCGCGCGATTTCCCGGTCGATGTCCTCGGGAACGGCATAGACCTTCTTCTCGAGCTTGGCATGGTTCTTCACCATGAACTCGGCCGCGAGCGCCTGGTTGGCGAACGACATGTCCATGACCGAGGCCGGATGGCCCTCGGCGGCGGCGAGGTTGATGAGGCGCCCGTCGGCCAACAGGTGGATGCGGCGGCCATCTCGCGTCCGGAACTCCTCGACGGACTCGCGCAGAGGGCGCCGGGAAGTCGAGAGCTTTTCCAGGGCCGGGATGTCGATCTCGACGTTGAAATGCCCCGAGTTGCAGACGACGGCGCCGTCCTTCATCACGCGGAAGTGCTCCTCGCGAAGAACCCCTTTGTTGCCGGTGACCGTGACGAAAATGTCTCCGACCGGAGCCGCCTGCGCCATCGTCATGACGCGGTAGCCGTCGAGCGCCGCCTCGATGGCCTTCGTCGGATCGAGCTCCGTGACGATGACCTGGGCTCCCAGCCCGCGTGCGCGCATTGCCACGCCGCGGCCGCACCAGCCGTAGCCGGCGACGACCACGTTCAAGCCGGCGATCAGGAGGTTGGTGGCGCGGATGATGCCGTCGAGCGTCGACTGCCCCGTGCCATACCGGTTGTCGAAGAAGTGCTTGGTCTTCGCCTCGTTGACGGCCATGACCGGGAACTTGAGGACCCCGGCCTTCTCCATCGCCTTCAGGCGGATGACGCCGGTGGTGGTTTCCTCGGTCCCGCCGAGGATGCCCTCGAAGAGCGCCTTCCGGTCGGGAGCGGAGAGGTCCCTGGCCCAGGCACGCACGACCGGATCCACGTCGGCGTCGCGGCCGAGGGCGAGAAACAGCAGCGACGAGACCAGGTCCGCGCCGTCGTCCATCGTCATGTGAGGGGCGTGGGCCAGGGCCGCGCGGATGTGGTCGTAGTACGTGGCGTGGTCCTCTCCCTTGATGGCGTAGGTGGCCACGCCGAAGTCGGCCACGAGCGACGCCGCGACCTCGTCCTGGGTGGACAGCGGGTTCGAGGCGCAGAGGACGAGGTCCGCTCCCCCGGCCGCGAGCGTGCGCGCGAGGTTGGCGGTTTCGCTCGTGACGTGCAGGCAGGCCGAGAGGCGCAGCCCCTCGAGCGGCTTCTCTTTTTCGAAACGCTCCCGGATCTGGCGCAGGACCGGCATGCTGGCGTCGGCCCACTCGATGCGGTCCTTGCCGCGCGCCGCGAGGCCGAGATCCTTGACGTCGTGCTTGATTCCGGTTGTCGTGGCGGCCGTCATCGTTACCTCCCAACCGGAGCCGCGGCTTCGACGCCGGCGGCCTTGGCCAACGCGTCG
>DATMNJ010000089.1:0-13030 GCA_035569175.1 Thermoanaerobaculia bacterium
CAAGGACATCCTCCAATTCGAGGAGATCAGCCGGCTGACCGACGCCTTCGGCGACCTCGGCGTCGAACGGATCCGCCTGACGGGCGGCGAGCCGCTCATTCGCACCGACCTTCCCACGCTCGTGCGCTGGATCGCCGAGAAGCCCTGGGTGCGGGACCTCGCGATGACCACCAACGGCGTGCTGCTCGAAGAGCAAGCGACCGCGCTGGCAGCTGCCGGCCTGCACCGCGTCACCGTGAGCCTGGACACTCTCCAGCCGGACCGGTTCCGCGCAATCGCGCGCTTCGACGAGTTCTCCCGGGTCCTGAAGGGCATCGAGGCGGCGGTCGCCGCCGGGTTCCGGTCCGTGAAGCTCGACGCAGTCGTCATCCGTGGCAGCAACGACGACGAGATCGGCGCGCTTCTCGCGCGGGCCCGGGAGTGGGGAGCGGAGATCCGCTTCATCGAATACATGGACGTCGGCGGCGCGACGCACTGGTCGCGCGAGCGCGTCGTTTCCCGAGAGGAGATCCTCGCCGCGATCGAGGCGGCCCACGGGCCTGTCACGCCCATCGTCGAGATGACCTCGGCGCCCGCAGTGCGCTTTCGCCTGGCGGACGGGACCACCTTCGGCATCATTGCCTCGACGACGGCTCCATTCTGCAGTGCCTGCGATCGCAGCCGCCTGACGGCCGACGGCCTCTGGTACCTCTGCCTCTATGCCGCCCGCGGCCTCGACCTGCGTCAGCCGCTGCGCGGGGGCGCGTCCGTCGAGCAGCTGCGGACGATCATCGCCTCCGCCTGGACCGGCCGCGCCGATCGCGGCGCGGAGGAGCGCCTTGCGCTGCGCGAGAGGTCTCCGCTCGTTCCGCTGACGGAGCTCGCGAAGGATCCGCATCTGGAGATGCACACGCGAGGGGGATAGGAGAAAAGGCCGAAGCCCGGAAGCCGGGAGGCGCTACCGCCGCTTGTACGACCCCGATCGTCCGCCGGATTTCTCCAGCAGCAGGATCTCCTTGATCACCGCGGCGCGGTCCAGGGCCTTCACCATGTCGTAGAGGGCGAGGCACGCGGCCGAAACGGCCATCAAGGCCTCCATCTCGACGCCGGTCTTGCCGGTGATGCGTGCGGTCGCGGTCACGACCGCCTCGCGCCGCCCGCGCACCAGGGCCACGTCTACCTCGACGGATTCGAGGGCGAGCGGGTGGCAGAGCGGGATGATCTCGGAGGTTCGCTTGGCGGCCTGGATGCCCGCCACGCGCGCCACCGCGAGGGCGTCCCCCTTGGCGAGCCGACCGCCGGCGAGCGCCTCGAAGGCGACCGCTCCCATCGCGACCGCGCCGCGGGCCACCGCCACGCGACGCGTCGCGCCCTTGTCCCCGACGTCGACCATGCGCGCGCGTCCCCGCGCGTCGACGTGCAGGACGCTACGCCGTAGCGGCGCGCCCCCGCGCGGCCGGCGCGGTTTTTCACGGCGGGGCTTGTCCTCGTCGGTCATGCCCTCCCCCGCGTCGCCTCGTACTCTTCGAGCGTGTTCAGGTTCGCGAAGGCCGTGCCGGACGGATCGACGGCCCTCCAGACGGCCTCCTCGAAGATCTCGGCGTCCACGTCCCGGACGAGCCGTTGCAGAGACCTGTCGCCCGCGGCAATTCTCCGCTCGGCGACCGCAAGGGCCGAGCGCCGCCAGACGGCCGCGAGGGGCTGAAGCCGGCCGTCCGCGCGAGGGACCACCGCCGCGGCCGCCGAACCGAGCGAGCGCTCCGCAATCGCGCGGAGGAGCGCCGCGGGCACCGCGGGCAGGTCCACGCCCAGCACGAAGACGCGGTCGCGCGCTTCCTCGAGGGCCCGGACGAGGCCATGGATCGCGGCATGGTCCGGCGTCCGATCCAGGACCACGCGCGCCGGACCGTAGGGAAAAGCGGGCGGCTCCTTGACGATGACGAGCACGTCCTCGAAGAGCGCGGACAGCCGGCCGGTCTGAAACTCGAGCAGGGTCCCTGCTCCGTAAGCCAGCCCCGCCTTGGAACGCCCCATCCGGCGCGAGGCGCCGCCCGCGAGCACGGCCGCGGGCATCGGCAAGGTCGTGGAGTCAGTCATGGGGTCAGGTCTCTCAAAGTGTGACTTTACTGCCTCTGCGAAGTCCGGGCCGGACTCCCGGTCGCTCGCGACTCGAAGCCCCGCGAAAAGTCACACTTTGAGAGACCTGACCCCTAGACGAGCTTGAGGAGGTGTCCCATCTTGTTCTTTTTTGCTTCGAGGTACTTGCGCGAGCGGTCGGTCGGGCTGACTTCGAGTGGAACGCGCTCGACGATCTCGAGGCCGTACCCGTCGATGGCGACGTACTTCGAGGGGTTGTTCGTCATCAGCCTCATCTTGCGGACGCCGAGATCGCGGAGGATCTGGCAGCCGACGCCGTAGTTGCGGATGTCGGGCGGGAAGCCGAGCTTCTCATTCGCCGAGACCGTGTCGTGCCCCTGGTCCTGCAGCTCGTAAGCCTTGAGCTTGTTGATCAGGCCGATCCCGCGGCCCTCCTGCAGGAGATACAGGAACACGCCGCGGCCGGCCTCCACGATTTTCTCCATCGCGAGCTCGAGCTGCTCCCCGCAGTCGCACCGTGCCGAGCCGAACACGTCGCCCGTCAGGCACTGCGAGTGAACCCGAACGAGCGTCGGCTCCTCCTCTCGAATCTGCCCGTGGACGAGCGCCAGGTGTTCCTCCTGCGTGACGGCGCTGCGATAGGCGTAGAGGTAGAACTCGCCGAGGCGCGTGGGCAGGTGCGGCGAGGCGATGCGCTCGACCAGGCGTTCCGAGTTGAGCCGGTACCGAATGAGATCGGCGACGGTCACCATGCGGAGGCCATGGCGCTGGCAGAACTTCGCGAGATCGGGCACGCGCGCCATGGTGCCGTCCTCGTTCATGATCTCGCAGAGAACCGCCGACGGGTCCAGCCCCGCGATGCGGGCCAGATCCACCGATGCTTCCGTCTGTCCGGCACGCTTCAGGACACCGCCGCGCTGCGCCCGCAGCGGGAACATGTGGCCTGGTCGGTTCAGGTCCGCCGGCCGCGTCGCCGGATCGATCGCCGTCAGCACGGTCGCGGCCCGATCGGCCGCCGAGATCCCGGTCGTGGTCCGCCCCCGGGCTTCGATCGAGACGGTGAAGGCCGTGCCGAAGTTCGAGGTGTTCTCGGAGACCATCGGCGGCAGCTCGAGCGCGTCGCAGCGCTCCTCGGTCAGCGCCAGGCAGACGAGGCCGCGGCCCTCGCGGGCCATGAAGTTGATGGCCTCCGGCGTGGCTTTTTCGGCGGCCAGGACGAGGTCTCCCTCGTTCTCCCGGTCCTCGTCGTCCACGACGACCACGAACCGGCCGGCCCGCAGGTCGGCGATGGCCTCCTCGATGCTGGAGAAAGGCTGGATCGTTTCACTCATGAGCCGCCCATTTTCTCACGATTTTGCGGCAGGTCCCCCGGCCCGCACCGCAGCGTCCCGGCGCCTGAAGCGATCCCTCGGGCCTGCGGCCCGGGATGACACTGGAAAAACGGGGGCTCGTCTCGCGGCACCGTGACCGCAACTCGCGTCGCGAAAAGTCTCCCGACCGAAGGGAGGGAGGAGGTTCGCGACGCGGGAGCGAGCGCGCCACGAGGGGGTCAGGCGTCCGGTCGAGCCGCAGGCGAGCCGGACGCCGGTGCGCCCCACGGGGCGCAGACCCCCGAGCAAGCGCGAGCGACGTCTAAAACACCGCCGGTTCCTCGTAGGTCGCAAAGACTTCGCGCATCACGTCCGAGATCTCCCCCACCGTCGCGTAGGTCTTGACGGCCTCGACCAGCGGCGGCATCACGTTTCTTTGGTCGGCGCAGGCCTGGCGCAGGGCCGCGAGCGCCGACGTCACGGCCTTCCCGTCGCGCGTCCGCCGCAGCTCGGCGACGGCCGCCTTCTGCTGCCCCTCGACGGCGTCGTCGATGTACAGCGTCTCGATCGGCTGCTCGACCTCGTCCACGAAATCGTTGACGCCGACGACGATCTTCTCTCCCGCGTCGACCGCGCGCTGGTACGCGTAGGCCGCGTCCATGATCTCCCTCTGCGGAAACCCCGCTTCGATCGCCTCGACCATGCCGCCGAGCTCGTCGATGCGGCGGAAGTACTCGAAACAGCCGCGTTCCATCTTCGTCGTCAGATCCTCCATGAAGTAGGAACCGCCGAACGGATCGACCGTGTTCGCCACGCCGGACTCGTGGGCCAGGATCTGCTGCGTCCGCAGCGCGATCTTGACGGCGAAGTCGGTCGGCAGCGCGAGCGTCTCGTCGAGCGAGTTGGTGTGGAGCGAATTGGTGCCGCCCAGCACACCCGCGAGAGCCTGCACGGCGGTGCGCACGATGTTGTTGTAGGGCTGCTGCGCGGTGAGCGAACAGCCGGCCGTCTGCGTGTGAAAGCGGCACATCCACGAGCGCGGGTCCTTCGCGCCGAAGCGTTCGCGCATCGTCTTCGACCAGACGCGGCGGGCGGCGCGGAACTTGGCGATCTCCTCGAAGAAATCGTTGTGCGAGTTGAAGAAGAAGGACAGCCGCGGCGCGAACTCGTCCACCGGCAGGCCCGCCTCGATCCCGTACTTCACGTACTCGACGCCGTCGCGCAGCGTAAAGGCGAGCTCCTGGAGCGCCGTCGAGCCGGCCTCGCGGATGTGGTACCCCGAGATCGAGATCGTGTTCCACTTCGGGACGTGCTTGGCGCAAAAGGAAAACTGGTCGGTGATCAGCCGCATCGAGGGTCGCGGCGGGAAGATGTACTCCTTCTGGGCGATGTATTCCTTCAGGATGTCGTTCTGGAGCGTGCCGCCCACCTTCTCCCAGGGCGTGCCGTGCTTTTCGGCCACGGCGAGATACATCGCCAGCGCGATCGGCGCCGTCGAATTGATCGTCATCGAGGTGGTGACCTTGCCGAGGTCGATGCCGTCGAAGAGCACCTCCATGTCGCGCAGCGAGTCGACGGCCACGCCGCACTTGCCGACCTCGCCGCGGGCCATCTCGTGGTCCGAGTCGTAGCCGTAGAGGGTCGGCAGGTGGAACGCGGTCGAGAGACCGGTCTGGCCGTGGTCGAGGAGGTAGTGGAACCGGGCGTTGGTCTGCCGGGCCGTGCCGTAGCCGGCGAACTGGCGCATCGTCCAGAGCTTGCCGCGGTAGCCCGTCGGGTGCACCCCGCGCGTGTACGGGTACTCGCCCGGCCAGCCGAGGTCGCGGTCGAAGTCGAATCCGGGTTGCGAGTCCGGGCCCGCCAGCGGCTCGACCGGCGCTCCGGAGACCGTCGTCCAGTCCGTCTTCCAGGTGGAGGTCTTCGCGAAAGTCTTGTCGGCGGCCGCGGCCCAGCGCTTGCGTCCGGAGGCGACCGACTCCGGGACCAGCGGGTCTTTTTCGCTCATCCGCAAATGATACGACGAGCCGACGGCCGGGCGATAAGGTCGCCCGGCGGCCCCATTCCGAGGCGAGCCGACTGGCACGACGCGCAGCTCCAGCAGATCAGGGACATCGGCGCCGAGAACTACCTGGCGCAGCAGATTCAGGACGCAAGCGCCTTCCCCGGGCCGTTCGCATCCCCAAAGGCGCCGTTGCTTCATATAAACTTTCGGGCGGAATAGCCGTGTCCGACCTCACCCGCGACCAGAAGCTCGAGCTGTACCGGTACATGCGGTTGAACCGCGTGGTCGAGGAGAGGCTCGTCAACCTGTACCGCCAGGGCAAGGTGGTCGGCGGCCTCTACCGTTCCCTCGGCCAGGAAGCGACCTCGGTCGGCACGGCCTACGCGCTGGCGAAGGGCGACATCGTCGGTCCGCTGATCCGCAACCTCGGCGTCGTGCTGGTCATGGGCTACTCGCCGCGGGACGTGATGACGCAGTACATGGCCCGGGCGACCTCGCCGTCGGGTGGCAAGGACTGCAACCTCCACTTCGGACGCCCCGAGCGGGGCGTCATCTCTCCCATCTCGATGCTCGGGGCCCTCATCCCGGTCATGGCGGGCATCGCCCTCGCCGGCCGGATGCAGAAGAAGGATCTCGTCGCGATGACGTGGATCGGCGACGGCGGAACCTCGACCGGCGCGTTCCACGAAGGCCTCAACTTCGCGGCCGTCCAGAAGCTTCCGCTCGTCGTCGTCGCCGAGAACAACGGGTGGGCCTATTCGACGCCGTTTCGGAAGCAGACCGCGGCCAAGAGCCTCGTGGCCAAGGCGGAGGCCTACGGCATCGCGGGCGACCAGGTGGACGGCAACGACGTCTTCGCCGTCTACGACGCGGCGCGCCGCGCGGTCGACCGCGCCCGCTCGGGCGGCGGCCCGACGCTGCTCGAGTCGCTCACGTACCGCATGAAGGGCCACGCCGAGCATGACGCGCAGGCCTACGTCCCGAAGGAGGACCTCGAGGAGTGGCGCCGGCGGGATCCGCTCGAGCGTTGCCTCCGGGCCCTCATCGCGTCGTCCGCAGCGACCGCGGACGAGCTTGCCGCGATCGACCGGGCCGTCTCGGACGAGGTGGACCGGGAGGTCGAGGCCGCCGAGCAGAGCCCCCTCCCGTCGCCCGAGGATGCCCTCAAGAACGTGTACGCGTCGGGGATTCCCGAGGGCGAGCCCGCGGCCGTGAGGAGGGACGCGTGAGCAGCGCTCCGCACTTCGGCGCGGACGGTACGACCCCGGCCGCCCGGGGCCAGACCACGTACGTCGACGCGATCCGCGAGGGCATTCGCGAGGAGATGCTCCGCGACGGCAGCGTCTTCCTGATCGGCGAGGACATCGGGGTCTACGGCGGCGCCTTCAAGGTGACCGACGGGCTGATCGCGGAGTTCGGAGAGGACCGCGTCATCGACACGCCCATCGCCGAGACGGCCATCGTCGGCGCCGCGGTCGGCGCGGCCATGATGGGAATGCGGCCGGTCGCCGAGATGCAGTTCATCGATTTCATCTCGTGCGCCTTCGACATGATCACCAACTTCGCCGCGAAGTCCCGCTACCGCACCGGCGTCGGAGTTCCCCTCGTCATCCGCGGCCCCTCCGGCGGCGGCGTTCACGGCGGTCCCTTCCACTCGCAGAACCCGGAGGCGTACTTCGCCCATACGCCGGGCTTGAAGATCGTGCAGCCCGCCACGGCGTACGACGCGAAGGGCCTCATCAAGGCGGCCATCCGCGACGACGACCCCGTCCTCTTCTTCGAGCACAAGTTCCTCTACCGCAGGATCAAGGAGGAGCTGCCGACCGAGGACTACGTCGTGCCCATCGGCAAGGCCATCGTCCGGCGCCCCGGCCGCGACCTCACGATCGTGACCTACGGCGCCATGGTCTGGACGGCGCTCGAGGCCGCCAAGACGCTCGAGGCCGAGGGCATCGACGCCGAGGTCGTGGATTTGCGCACGCTCTTTCCAATGGACGAGGAGACGATTCTCGAATCCGTCGCCCGGACGAACAAGGCGATCCTGCTTCACGAGGCCACGCGCACGGGCGGCATCGGCGCCGAGATCGCGGCAGTCCTCTCGGAGCGCTGCTTCGAGTATCTGGACGGACCGCTGATGCGCGTCACCGCGCCCGACACTCCCGTTCCGTACTCTCCCCCACTCGAGGAGGCCTTCCTCCCGAACGCCGAAAAGCTCTGCCGGGCTGCGCGCGCTCTCGCGGCCTACTGAGAGCCGGTTCCCCTCATTTCGTCGCGGCCCGACCGCGGGTCACAAACGCGGCGTCGCTCGACGCGGACTCGCCGAGCGTTCCGGCGGCGATATGCTACCGGCCGGGCTCGCATGAAGGGCCGACTCGTGGAACGGAACGACGTGGTCGATGGCGACCTGAAAAATGGAGGACGGCACATGGTGACACTTCAGGACGCGAGGAAGGTAATCGCAGCGGCTGAGAAGAAGGCCCAGGAGATCGGTCAGCCGATGAACATCGCGGTCGCGGACGCGGGCGGCAACCTGGTCTCCCACGTCCGCATGGATGGGGCCTGGATCGGGAGCATCGACATCTCGATCAAGAAGGCCTACACGTCGCGTGCGTTTGACATCGCCACCAAAGACCTGGCGACGCACTCGCAGTCGGGGGGCCAGTTCTTCGGCATCCACGCCTCCAACGACGGCAAGATCATGATATTCGCCGGCGGCATCCCCCTGCAGAAGGACGGCAAGGTCGTCGGCGCCATCGGCGTGAGCGGCGGGTCGGGCGACCAGGACCACGCCGTCGCGGAAGCCGGAGCGAAGGCCTTCTAAGCGTCCGAGCTGGCGAAGCGGCCAGAGAGGCAGGAACACGATGGCAAGCAATCGCGGTGTGGCGTACCTCGGGCCCGGGAAGGTCGAAGTCCAATCGATCGACTATCCGAAATTCGTCGCTCCCAACGGAAAGAGCATCGAACACGGCGTCATCCTGAAAGTCGTCTGCACGAACATTTGCGGGTCGGACCAGCACATGGTGCGAGGCCGGACCACCGCGCCGAAGGGCCTCGTGCTGGGCCACGAGATCACGGGCGAGATCATCGAGAAGGGCAACGACGTCGAGTACCTGAACGTCGGCGACCTCGTCACCGTGCCGTTCAACGTGGCCTGCGGCCGGTGCCGGACTTGCCGCGAGGGGAGCACCGGTGTTTGCCTGAACGTGAATCCTGGGCGCGCCGGGGGCGCCTACGGCTACGTGGACATGGGGGGCTGGGTCGGCGGCCAGGCCGACTACGTCATGGTTCCGTACGCCGACTTCAACCTCCTGAAGTTTCCCGACAAGGCGCAGGCCCTGGAGAAGATCCGGGACCTGACCATGCTCTCCGACATTCTGCCGACGGGCTTCCATGGCGCCGTGTCGGCCGGGGTCGGGGTCGGGTCCACGGTTTACGTGGCGGGCGCCGGGCCCGTCGGCCTCGCGGCCGCCGCCTCCGCTCGCATTCTCGGGGCCGCGGTCGTCATGATTGGCGACATGAATCCCGAGCGCCTCGCGCATGCGAAGGCCGTCGGATTCGAGGCGATCGATCTCACCAAGAGCGACAAGCTCGAGGAGCTGATCCATGCCGTGATCGGGTCGCCCGAGGTCGACGCGGCCGTGGACGCCGTGGGCTTCGAGGCGAGAGGGCACGGAAAGGATCACGTCACGGAGGCCCCTGCGACCGTTCTCAACTCGCTGATGACGATCACCCGCGCGGCCGGCCGAATCGGGATTCCCGGGCTCTACGTGACCGATGATCCGGGCGGCGTCGACGAGGGAGCCCGGCACGGCAATCTGAGGATGCGATTCGGCCTGGGCTGGGCGAAGTCCCACGTCTTCTCGACCGGCCAGACGCCCGTTCTCCGGTACAACCGTTCGCTGATGCAGGCGATCCTCCACGAGCGCCTTCCGATCGCGAAGATCGTCAACGCGACGGTGATCCCCCTCGAAGGCGCTCCCGAAGGCTACAAGAACTTCGACTCGGGCGCCGCCAAGAAGTTCGTGCTGGACCCGCACGGGATGGTGCGATAAGTCGGAGAACCGGACCGAAGCTCGCAGCGCGCCTGATGCGGCGTCCCGACGACGGACATCCGCCTTCTTCGAGGGGGAACGCAAGGGGATCGAGGCGGACGCGTGACCCGGTAACCTCATGAGAGACGTCCTCGACGACATCGAGCGCTGGCGCTCCGAGAAGCGGGCCGTGGCCGTGGCGACCGTCGTCGCGACGTGGGGCTCGGCGCCGCGCACCGTCGGCAGCAAGCTGGCCCTGACCGCCGACGGACTCATCGCGGGTTCGGTCAGCGGAGGCTGCGTCGAGAACGCCGTCGTCGAGGCCGGCCTCGAGACGCTGGCGAGCGGGCGTCCGCGGCTGGTCCAATTCGGCGTTTCGGACGACACGGCCTGGAGCGTGGGCCTCGCGTGCGGGGGCGCGATCGAGGTCTTCGTCGAGCCGCTCTCGGAAGAGATCCATGGACCCGTGCGCGACGCGCTCCGCGACGAGCGGTCGGTCGCGGTTGCCACCGTTCTGCGCGGCGCGGAGAGCGAGGTCGGCCGCAAGCTCGCGGTTTTCGCGGACGGAAGCGTCGTCGGCACCCTCGGTGGCCCGGCCCTCGACGCCGCGCGGGCCGCGCTCGCGAACGGCCGGAGCCGGCGCGCCGCGGTCGGGGACGGCGAAATCTTCGTGGACGTCCTGCTCCCCTCACCCCGCCTCGTCGTCGTGGGTGGCGTGCACATCGCCGTCGCCCTCGTCGCGATCGCGAACACCCTCGGGTTCCGCACGATCGTCGTGGACCCGCGCGAAGCCTTCGGGAATGCGCGGCGCTTTCCCCACGCCGACGAGATCCTCACCGCGTGGCCGGACGAGGCTCTGGCACGCATCGCCCCGAACGCCGGCACCGCGGTCGCCGTCCTGACCCATGACCCGAAACTCGACGATCCGGCGATCACCGCGGCGCTCGCGAGCCCGGCCTTCTACGTCGGCGCTCTCGGCAGCACCCGCACCCAGGAGAAACGCCGCATCCGCCTTCTCGCGGCCGGCGTGACCGAGGCGGCGCTCGCCCGCCTCTACGCCCCGATCGGCCTCCCCCTCGGCGGGCGGTCTCCGGAGGAGATCGCCCTCGCCGTGGTGGCCCAGATCGTCGCCGCCCGAAACGGGGGTCAGGTGTCTCGATGAGCCGTGGCTGTCAGCTTCTGTCGGGCAAAGTGGCAATTTGAGAGACCTGACCCCGCGATCCGAGGCGGACGAGGCCGCGGCGCAGGCGGGGGTGCCCCTGGAGTAGCCGCAGGTACCGGCGTTCGTGGTCCCGCGCCTTCGCGCGCACGATCGCGGCGAGCGCGTCGCGCTCGTCCCGGCTCCAGCGCGGCAGGTCCGGGACGAGGTCGAAGAGAAGCGCGAGCTCGGAGAACGCGCGCCGCTCGAGCGGGGCGAGATCGCCCGGATCGAGCCGCAGGGCTCGTCCCACGCGGCGCTCGGCCGAGGCGCGCAGCCTCCGCGCGTCGCCGCCGAACTCGCGTGCCATCCGGCGATTGACCGCGAGGCCCAGGTTGCGGACATGGAACCGGTCCCACTCTCCCCGGGGCGAACCTGGAACCTCATAGAGAAGGTTGTGGGTGACGAGGCGGCGCAGCGTGCCGGCCGTCGAGCGGTGGGTCGGGTCGGCAGCGATGCGTCGCTCTTCCCGCTCGAGGAGGCGGCGCACGCCGGGGTCGGTCGGCCGAAACCCGAGCTTGCGGTAGAACCAGAAAGCGCCGGATGCGATCGCTTCGCTGTTTTCGAAGCCGATCTGGTATGGGTCGATCGAGAAGGACGTCACGCCCAGAACGTCGCGGTGGAGCTTGAGCATGCGGGCGAAGAGCCAGGCCGATTCGCCCTCTCGAAACGTGTAATAGAGGTTGAATCCCATCTCGAGGCGCTCGAAGACGGCGAGGCCCTCGCTGTACCCGACCGGCACGCCGTTCTTGACCATGAATCCGCCGTAGGCCGCCCGCAACGGTAGGCGCCGCTCGGGCAGCACGCCGACGAGAAAGAGCTCGACGCCGCGCCCCGGGCGCGCCCCGATGACCGAGGAAGGATCGGCGTGCGTGAACTGGTGGAATTCCCGGTAGCGCGCGGCCGTGGTCTCCCGCAGCAACCCGCAGATCCGTTCGCCCTCGGAGCGCGGGAGCCGCCGCAGGTCGAACGTCGGGGCGGCGAAAACCGCGTCGAAGGACACGTCCCGCCGCGCGAGCAGCGCCGTATCGTGGAAAAAGCGCGTCGGCCCGGGCAGCCGCATCTTCGTGCGCGATGCGCGCCCGCCGCCGAGGTCCCAGGAGATCGGCAGGCCGAGCGAGTCGAATCTCTCCGCGCGATCTGTCTCCGGAAACGGGAGGCGCTCGTAGCGCCGGAAGAGCCAATCGGGATCGTCCCGACGCCCGCCCGCGGCCGCCGCAAGCCACGCGAGATACGGAACATTCGCGTCGGCCAGTGCCTCCTCCTCGAGCAGCGGCAGGAACTCCGGCCAGGTGGCCCGCATCCGGTCGCCCTCCTCGACGGCACCCCAGTCGAGCCGCACGCTCCCCGGATGCCGGCGCGCGAGCCACCGCGCGAGGTGGAACGAAAAGTCCGAACCGATCGTCGTGCCGGCGACGCCCGCGACCTCGGGCGCGTCGAAGGCCGAGAGGTCTTCGTCCAGGGCCTCGAGCCGCCCGACGCGCTTCTCGAAGGACCCGAGGATGCGCTCGGCCAGCCGCAGGACTCCGGGTCCGTGCGGGTAGGCGCGCAGAAAGAGGACCGCCTCGTGAAGTCGGACCAGGCTCGGGACGTCCCGGATCTCCAGGCCGCTCGCCGCGCGCAGGAGCCGCTGCGCCTCCCGCGCGCCGGGCCGCCGGTGGCGGACCGCTTCGAGCCGCGCCAGCAGCCTCTCCACCTTTCTCGACACGGCGGGCATGCTACTGCGAGACGTCTTGCGCGCCTAGCATCTGGCGGCCCTCGGCGAGCGACGCGATATGCTCCCGCGCTCGGAGGAAACGTAATGCCACTTCGCACGCCCGCAACTCTCCTCGGCGCTCTCGCGGGGACCCTTCTCGGCGCTCTCGCTGCCGCGCAGACCCCGGCGCCCACGGCGGCAGCCGCCCCCGCTCGCCCCACGGCTCCGCCTTCGACCGCGATGCGGCTCAGGGCGCCCTCGCCCGAGCAGATGAAGGAGGGCAAGGTCCTTCTCGCCAAGTTCATCCAGGCCCTCGGCGGCGCCGAGAAGGTCGGCAAAGTCCACGACGTCTGGACGCGCGGCATGGTGACCGCGAAGACGGACCAAGGCGACATGGCCATGGACGTCCAGACGACGATGGTCTTTCCGGACAAGATCTCGCAGCAGGTGGACGCGCCGTTCGGGCGCATGGCCATGGTGGCGACGCCTTCGGGCGCCTTCATCGTCGGGCCCAATGCCGTCCAGGATCTCCCGCCCGCCATGAAAGACGAGTTGCTGCGCCAGGTCCGCCGCGTTCCCCTCCTCATCGCCCAGAAGATCGACGACCCGAGACTCTTCGTCGCCGCGGCCGGTACCGAGAGAATCGGGGACGTGGAGACCCTCATCCTCGACGTCTCCTTCGAGGCTGCGGCGGTACGGTGGTACCTCGACCCGGTG
>DATMNJ010000090.1:0-3565 GCA_035569175.1 Thermoanaerobaculia bacterium
CGTGGGATCCGCGGGCTCGCGCCGGTAGGCCTCGCGCAGGTTCTTTTCCGCGACCGGCAGCTGCCCGAGGCGGAAGTACGCCCAGCCGAGCGAATCGAGGTAGGCGGCGTTGCGCGGATCGCGCGCCACGGCCTTTTCGAGCATGTCCTTCGCCCGTTCGAGCTGGACGCCCTGGTCGGCCCACATGTATCCGAGATAGTTGAGAGTCCCCGAATCGTTGGGCCGCAGCTCGAGCAGTCTCAAGAAGACCTTCTCCGCCTCGGCCGGGTCTCCGCCGCGCTCGAGGCTCGAGCCCAGGCGGAAGAGCGCGTCGGTCGACTCGGGGAACTTCGCGGATGCGGCGCGCGCGATGCGCACCGCCGCGTCGTAGCGCTTGAGCCGGCCGTACGCGTCGGCGGCCGCCATCATCTTCTCGAGCTGTCCGGATGCGCCGAGGGCGTCGAGCGTGGCCTCTGCGGCTTTGGTCTCGCCGAGGCGATAGCGAAACTCGGCGGTTTCCGCCTCCCACTCGGGATCGGAGGGCTTCGCCCCGGCATAAGCCTTCGCTCGATCCCGCCCGTCCGCGTAGTCCTCGCTGTCGCGGTCGGTCGCGAGCAGGATCCGGGCGGCACGCTCCTGCACCTGGCCGCCCGACAGCGCGATCGGCGCGAGGATGCGGCGGGCGCTCGCATAGTCCCTCTGGAGGTAGGCGATGAAGCCGAGCTCCACGTTCGAGGAGGTGAGCAGGTCGGCCTTGCGCGGATCCTCGCCCGCGCTCTTGATCATGTCGACGTACATGGCGTGCGCTTCGTCGAAGCGGCGTTCGCGCACGAGCTCCGAGGCGAGCGCGCGGCGCGCCCCCGGGTCGTCCGCGTCCGCCTCGATGAGGGCCCGCAGGATCTTCTCGCCCTCGGCCGTGTTGCCGCGTTCGAACAGGACGGTCGCCAGGAGCCGCTGACCGGCCCGGTTCTCGGGGCGCTTGCCCACGAGCTCGCGAGCGCGCTGTTCGGACTCCGGAAAGCGTCCCGCCCGTGCGAGGTCGAGGACGATCCGCTCCCGCACGGCCTGGTTCTCGGGGTCGCGCGCGGCAAGCTTCTCCAGGACGGCGAGCGCCTCGTCGAGCTTGTCCTGGTCCTCGTAGAGGTCGATGAGCGCGGCCGCGACTTCCCTATCTCCCGGATCGGCCTCCCAGAGGGCCCGATAGAGATCCTCGGCCTCGCGGTAGCGCCCGCTCTTGGCCTTGGCCTCGGCCGTCAGCCGCTGGATCGCCGGCTGACCCGAAAGCTCCGGCAGCTCGTCGAGGATGGCCGCGGCCTCGGCAGGACGATCCGCGGCGAGCAGGGCCCGGGCCAGGGTGACCGACGTTCCGATGTCTCCGGGCGCAAGACGGTGCGCGGCGGACAGTTCCTCGATGGCGGCCGGCAGCCGGGCAGGATCCTTCTCGGCGGCTCCCAATTCGAGCGAGCCGAGAAGGCGCCTCGCCTCCGCCAGGTTCGGGTCCAGCCGCACCGCCTCGCGCGCCTGGCGTGTCGCCTCCTCGCCGACGTTCAGGTCACGCAGCAGCTGCGCATATTCGAGGTGAACGATCGGGTCGTTCGGGAGGATCGTGAGCACCTTTCGGTAGAGAGCCAGGGCGTCCTGGTACCGGCCGTCGGCGATCGCCGTGCGCGCCGCCAGGAAGGACTTCCGGCTCTCCACCATCGGGTCGGCCGCGCCCGCGGGCTGGGCGAGCGCGAGCGCGAGCATCAGGGTCGCGGACGTCAGCGTCACCACGGCAATTTAGCACGATCGTCGGGATCCCGACGGCTCACCGCCCGGCGTTATGCTGTGCATCGAGTGGGAATTTTTCGGCGAGACGTCGGCACGCCCCGGTGGGCCGGGTCCCGTCGGTTTCGGCCCCGGGAGAGGCCCGCGTTTGGCGACGAGGCGCTCGTTTCGGCGTCGGGTCGGCGATAATCAGCCAGCACATGCCGCGACTCGGTGTTCTGTTGGTTCGGGCCGGCGCCGTGACCGAGGAGAGCGTGCACCGCGCCCTCGCGGTCCAGGGCTTCACGGGCGGCCGCATCGGGACCCTCTTGCTCGAGAAGGGCTCAGCGTCCGAGGACGACATCGGCAAGGCGCTGGCCGAGCAGCACGGGTGCGAGTACGTCCCGTGGCGCGTGCTCGGCTCCCTGCCGCCCACCGTTCTCGCCGCCCTTCCCGCAAAGTTCGCCATCCGCCATTCGGCGTTACCCGTGGAGGTCGGCGAAGGCTTCGTCCGCGTCGCCCTGCGTGACCCCTCGAACCTCCGGATCCTGGATGAACTGTTCTTCGTGACCGGCAAGAAGATCATTCCCGCGGCCGCTCCCGAAGTCCGCATCTATCAGGCTCTCGAAAAGTGCTATGGCGAGCGCCGCACGCCGCGCTTTGCCATCCTAGCGGAGAAGCTGTCGCGCCCGATCGCGCCGTCCGTCATCAGGAAACCCCTGCCCCCGCCACCCGACTTCTCCACCTCGCCGGCGCCTCCCATGCCGGGGCTTCCCATTCCGGAGCCGGCTCCGGACCGAGACGAGGAGCCCCTGCCTCAGACCTCCTGGACGGTGCCGGATGCGGCCCCCGTGGGATGGGGCACCCTGTCGGCGCCTGCGCCGGAGGCCCTCGAACAGGAGCCCGAGTCCATCCCCTGGGAGGAGGTTCCGGGAGCGGAGCAGTGGCCCGCGCCGGGAGCCGAACCCCACGCCGCACCGCCCCCGGTTCCGGCCCAACCCCCGGTCCCCTGGAGACGGACGTCGGCCACTCCGCGCGACGCGGGCCCCGCCGCCCCCGTGGCCGGCATGCCCTCGATGGCCGACTTCGGAGAGATGCTGGCGGCCCGGGACCGGGACGGTGTTTTCGAGGCGGCCCTTCGCGCCCTGCGGCGGCGCTTCGCTCGCAGCGTCGTTTTCGCTGCCCGCGCCGACGGGGCCGTCGCCTGGAGCGGCGCCGGCGAGCGGGTGGACGTCCGCGCCCTCAGGGCCCTGGTGATCCCGTGGTCCGACCCCTCCGTTTTCCTGAACGTTCGCAACGGCCAGGCCTTTTTCCTGGGACCCCTCGCCCCCCTGCCGCGGCACGACGCGCTGGCCGCGGCCCTGGGCGGATGGCCCACCGAGTGTGTCGTGCAGCCGATCCGCATGCGGGAAAAGACGGTCGGATTTTTGTACGCCGAATGCGCCGGAGCCCAGGGCGCCACGCCCGCCGACCTGACGTACCTCCGGGAGCTGGCGGGAGCCGCCGCGGCCGCATTGGCCGCCTCCATCCGATTGAAGAAAAAGCAGGTTATATAATCCGGTTCAATCCCGGAGGAAGCTCATGATCAAAGCCGACATCGTGGACCGGGTGGTCGACCTGGCCCAGATTCCGCGCGCAAAGGCCGCAACCGCCGTCGAGACGGTCATCGAGGCCATGCGCTCGGCGCTCGGGGCCGGCGACCGCATCGAGCTGCGAGGCTTCGGTGTGTTTCAGGTCAAGCGGCGCAAGCGCGGCATCGGCCGCAACCCCAAGACCGGCGTCGAGGTGTCGATCCCTCCCGGCAACACCATCCGCTTCAAGCCGGGAAAAGATCTGCGGG
>DATMNJ010000091.1:0-2642 GCA_035569175.1 Thermoanaerobaculia bacterium
GAGATCGCGTCCTTGCGGGCCTTCACCGTCTTCATGTCGACGGAAACGGATTCGCCCACCGACACGCCGAACTCACCGGCCCTTCGCGCCAGGTGCGCGGCGTAGGCGCTGGCGATCAGCGTCTTCGTCGGAATGCAGCCCGTGTTGACGCACGTCCCGCCGAACGCCCCGCGCTCGACGATGGCGACCTTCCAGCCCGCGCCGGCGAGGCGCCTGGCCACGGAAGGGCCGGCCTGCCCGGTGCCGATGATGATGGCGTCGAAGTGCGTGCTCATGGCGGCAAGGTACGCGAAGTTGCGGCGGCGGCAAAACCGGACGGGCGCCGGCGCGTACCATGGGGTGGGAGGCGGCGTGGGCGACTTCGGCCAGGACCTGCGATTCGGCGTTCGCGCCCTGCGCAAGAGCCCCGCGTTCACCGCCGTGGCCCTCGCGACGATCGCGCTCGGGATCGGGGCGAATACGGCGATCTTCAGCGTGGTCAGCGCCGTCCTGTTCCGCCCTCTTCCCTTTCCTCGGCCCGACGAGCTGGTGGCCGTGTTCCAGACCAATCCCGGACTGGGGGTCGCCCAGAACGGAGTGTCCTACCCGAACTACGCGGACTGGGCCGGGCGGGCGCGGTCTTTCGAGGACCTCGCGGCTCTTCGCATGCACGACTACACGCTGACGGGAGCGGGCGAGCCGGAACTGGTCGCCGCCGGCACGGTGACCTCGAACCTCTTTCGCCTCCTGCGCGTCCGGCCGCTCGCGGGCCGCGTTCTCGCGGCGGAGGACGACGCGCCCGGAGCGCCGGCCGTCGTTCTCCTCGGGGAGCGGCTCTGGCGCTCCCGGTTCGGCGCGGACCCTGCGATCGTGGGCCGGTCGATCACCCTGGACGGCCGGCTCTGTGAGGTCGTCGGCGTCGCGCCCGCCTCCTTCAAGACGCCGCCCGAGTACCCGCCCGCCGAGCTCTGGCTCACGCTCACACACGATCCGATCTTTGCGGACCTGGGGCAACGACGCGGAGGTCACTACCTCCGCATCCTCGGTCGCCTGGCCAACGGCATCGGTCTCGAGTCCGCCCAGGCGGAGCTCGCGGCGATCGAGGGCGGCCTTGCACGCGACTATCCGAAGGAGAACGAGGGGTGGGGCGTGAGGCTCGTACCGCTGGCCGAGAGCCTAGTGAGCGGCGTGCGCACCGCGTTGCTCGTCCTCCTCGCGGCGGTCGGCCTGGTCTTCCTGATCGCCTGCGCCAACGTCGCCAACCTGCTCCTCGCGCGGGGCAGCGCCCGGTCCCGGGAGATCGCCGTCCGGATGGCCCTGGGCGCCGGGCGGGGCCGCCTCGTCCGCCAGTTGCTGACCGAGTCCCTTCTTCTCGGCCTCGCCGGCGGCGTTCTAGGCCTCGGGCTCGCCTTCGCCGGCCTGCGCGGCTTGCGGGCGTGGCTCCCTGCCGATCTTCCCCGATCGAGCGAGATCCACGTGGACGCCGCCGTCCTGCTCTTCGCCCTCGGCACGTCGGTTCTCGCGGCCGTGGTGTTCGGGCTCGCCCCCGCCGTGGCGACCGCAAGCGTGAACCTTTCGACCACCTTGAAGGAGGGCTCCGCGGCGGCGGGCGCGGGGCGCGGGCGCCGCCGGGTTCGGGGTCTTCTCGTCGTCGCTGAGATTGCTCTTTCGTTCCTGCTTCTCGCTGGCGCCGGCCTGCTTCTGCGCAGCCTCGTCCGCCTCCAGGAGGTCCCGCTCGGGTTCCATCCCGAGAGCGTGCTGACGGCGGGGCTCTCGCTTCCGCGCGCGCAGTACTCGAAGCCCGAGCAATGGATCGCCTTCTACCGCCGCTTGTCGGAGGCCCTCCAGTCGGAACCCGGCGTCGTCGCCGCGGCGGCCGTTCTCCCGCTGCCCCTCGAGGGCGGAGGCTTGAATTTCGGCTTCACGATCGAGGGCCGGCCCGACCAAAAGCCAGGCGGCGACCGCACGGCGAACTACACGGCCCTGACACCGGAATACTTCCGCGTGCTCGGCGTCTCCCTGGTGCGTGGCCGTCTCTTTGCGCCGCGCGACGCGGCCGGCGCGACACGGGTCTGCGCGATCTCGTCCGCCTTCGCGGGGCAGTATTTCCCGGGGGAGGACCCGATCGGCAAGCGGCTGGTGTTCGGCTTCACCGAAAGCGTCCCGCGCGAGATCGTCGGGATCGTGGCCGACGTCAAACGCAACGGCCCCGGCGCGCCGTCGCAGCCCGAGATGTACGTGCCCTTCGACCAGGACCCCTGGTGGGCGGCATACGTCGCGGTGCGGGTCCGCGGCGATCCCGAGCGGCTGGCGTCGGTGCTGCGCGCCAGCGTCCGCTCGCTCGATCCAACCCTGCCGGTCGCCGACATCCAGCCGATGTCGCAGATCGTCGCCGATTCGATCGCCGAGCCGCGGTTCCGCGCGATGCTGCTCGGCCTTTTCGCCGGGCTGGCTCTCCTCCTCGCGGTCATCGGGATCTACGGCGTGGTGTCCTACGACGTCGGGCGCCGGTCCCGCGAGATCGGGATCCGGCTCGCGCTCGGCGCCGAACGCAAAAATATTTTGCAGATGATCTTGCGCCGCGGCTTGGCCCTGGCCGTTACCGGTGCAGCGGTCGGGTTGATTGGCGCCATCCTCGTTTCCTATCTGATGAGAAACGTGCT
>DATMNJ010000092.1:0-7000 GCA_035569175.1 Thermoanaerobaculia bacterium
AATGCGGTCGAGCGGCGGTGGCGACATCGGTTGCACCGTCGAGATCGCGGAAGGCTCGGACGTCATGATCGAGGAGATCAGAGACGCCTGACTCGCGCCCGAAAATGCCTTCTGACCGGTCGCCATCTCGTAGAGCACGGCGCCGAAGGAGAAAATGTCGCTTCGCGAATCGGCGTCCTTGCCTTCGAGCTGCTCGGGCGCCATGTACTGGAAGGTTCCGAGGACGGTGCCGCGCTCGGTCAACGGCTGGCTCGCCTGCATCTCGGTCGCCAAGCGCGAGTCGCTCGTCGTCTTGACGTTCGTCGCCTGGAACTTCGCGAGGCCGAAGTCGAGCAGCTTCACGCCGGACTTCGTCAGCATCACGTTGCCGGGCTTCAGGTCCCGGTGCACGATCCCCTGCCGGTGTGCCTTGTCGAGCGCATCGGCGATCTCGATCCCGTACCGCAGGAGCTGCTCGGCCGGCAGCGGCCCCCTGCCGAGCCGATCCGCCAGCGTCTCGCCCTCGAGGTATTCCATGACGAGGTACTCGGTCTCGCCCTCGCGGTTGACGTCGTAGAGAGCGCAGATGTGCGGGTGGGAGATCTGCGAAATGGTCTTCGCCTCGCGCTCGAAGCGCTGGCGCAGTTCCGGGTTCGATGAAAGGTGCGGCGGAAGAACCTTGACCGCGACCGTCCGCTCGAGCCGCGCGTCGCGCGCCTTGTAGACTTCCCCCATCCCGCCCGCCCCGATGGGGGCGAGGATCTCGTAGGGACCGAGCTTCGTGCCCGCGGTCAGTGTCACTTTCCCCCTCCCACCGGCGCGAGCCGCTGCAGCTCCGCCGGCCAGTTCAGGACCACGTCGATGCGACCGGCGCCTTCCGCGCGGGCGTTGGTCTTCATCAGCACGAAGGATTGCCCGTCGCTCGACACGTCGAACGGAGAATATAGGCCCCCCGCGTCGAAACGGCCCTTGCCCGGATACACCAGCCGCGGCGCTCCGGCCCGGAACGTGGGACGGGTGTCGACGTCGACGGACAGGATGTCGCCTCCTTCGCGGAGGAAAAAGATCTCGTTGCCGACCCAGACGGGCCACGAGCCCCGGTCGGTCGTGATCTGCCACTTCCCGGGCGATCCGTCGGTCGGCCGGACGAAGATGTCGCCCGGAATGCCGGTCTGGTAAGCGATCCACCGCCCGTCGGGCGAAAGACGCGCCGTCAAGGCGCCCGGCTCGATCTCCCGGACTTTGGACGGCTCGCCGAGCGGCACCAGCCAGATGCCTACCGTCGGAGAGAGACGCAGGAAGGCGAGGCTTGCTCCGTCGGCGGACCACGCGCTCGGCATTTCGGCGCTGCTCTTGAGAATCTGGAGCGCTTCTTCCTGTCCGCCGCCGTCGGCCGCCTTCACGTAGATGCCCTCGGCCCCCCCGCGAATCGAGCCGTAGGCAATCCGCTTCCCGTCGGGGGACCAGACCGCCAACAGTCCCGTATTGCCGAACGTCAGGCGCGTCAGGATGTTTCCCGCGATGTCGTACGTCCAGACGTCGTCGTCCCTTCCGGTGCCCGCTCCGACCGAGAACGCCAAACGCTTGGCGTCCGGCGAGAAGCGCGGCCCCAGGAAGTGGCGCGGGGACAGCGGCACGTCGATCGCCTCGCCCTTGCGATTCCCCAGGGTCAGCGTGCGGTCCTGCGGCGCAACACCCCGCGCAGAGACGAGCGTTCCATTGCGCGCCGTCGCGTAGTAGGCGCTGCCACCCGCCAGATCGCCGCTGACCTTCTCGACCACCGGAACGGCCGCGCCCGTGACGGCCGCGCGCCCGGGATCGAACGGGACCACCAGGATCGAGTCGCCGCGAAGGAAGGCAAGACGGCCCGGAGCAACGTAGCGGGGCATGCTTCCGCCGTCGAAGACCCTGCGCACCTTGCGGCTGGCCACATTCAGGACCGCGATCTCCGCGCCGTCGTAATCCGAAGGGCTGCTGGCGAGACCAACGGTGAAGAGAACGTCCGCGCCTCCGGGCAGCGCCTCGGGCCAGCGGTGCGTCCTTTCGCCGCGGGCCACGTCCGGCCGCGTCAGGACCTCGGGCTTTCCACCGCCGGCAGGCAGGCGCACGAGGCCCGACGTGTATTCGGGGCTGAAGACGATCGAATCGTCGTCGAGCCAGACGCCTCCCCGCGGCGTCGAGACGTCGGCGAGCGCGATCGGCAGACCGCCTCCGACGGCGACCTTTTTCAACTTGCCGTCGGCAAAGAATCCGACCCAGCCGCCGTCCGGTGAGAAGAAAGGGCTCGTTGCTTCCGACGTGCCCTCGATGAGCCTTGCCTCGGCGGCATCGAGCGTGCGCAGATACAAAGCGGGCGTGCCCGCGTGCTCCGCGACGTAGGCAACCTGCCGGCCGTCGCGCGACAGGGCGAAGATCGGCTCCTGCTCGTACGGAAGCCGGTCTCCGGCCGGAAGAACGAGGGAAAGCCGCGTCGCCAGGGACGGCGCGGGTGCGGACGACAGCGCCCTCCACCAGCCGAGCGCGGCGAGCACGAGCAACGCTCCGGCCGTAAGGGGCCAGAGCTTCGAGCGGGAGGGCGTCGGAGCGGCCGCGGCGGCCGGAGGCGGCTCCTGCAACGTCTCGTCCATCTCGATGCGCGCGTCGGCGATGTCGTGGAATCGGGTCTTCACCTCGCGGTCGAGGCAGCGTCGCAGGACCCGGCGGACCGAGGCCGGCGTGTCGCGCGGCAGGGCATTCCAGTCGACGTCGGCGCGCAGCACCGCCGCGAGCGTGTCCGAAACCGTCTCGCCCTCGAACGACTTGCGGCCCGAAAGCATCTCGTACAGCACGGCACCGAAGGCCCAGATGTCCGCCCGCTTGTCCACCGCCTTGCCTCGCGCCTGCTCGGGCGACATGTACGCCGCCGTCCCGATCACGACACCCGCCTGCGTCGCGGCCGCCGTAAGCGTCGGCGAATGCGTCACGTCCGGCGACGACCGGTCTCCCGTCAGCGCCTTCGCCAGGCCGAAGTCGAGCACCTTGACCTTGCCCTGCGGCGTGATCTTCACGTTGGCCGGCTTCAAGTCCCGGTGGACGATCCCCTTCTCGTGCGCGGCCTCGAGGGCGTCCGCGATCTGGCGGGCGATCGCGAGGGCTTCCTCGATCGGAACGGGCCCCGCCGCAATCCGCTCCGCCAGCGTTTCGCCCTCGACGAGCTCGAGCACGAGGGCCTCGACCCCGTCCGATTCCTCGAGCCCGTAGATCGCCGCGATGTGCGGATGATTCAGCGCGGCGAGCACCTGCGCTTCGCGCCGGAAGCGTGCCAAGCGGTCCGCATCCTCGGCGACGGCCAGGGGCAGGACCTTGATCGCGACGTCGCGCTGGAGCTTCGCATCGCGCGCTCGGTACACCTCGCCCATCCCTCCCGCGCCGAGCGGCGACAGAATCTCGTACGGACCGAGGCGAGCACCCGCCGTGAGCGTCACTTCTTTTTTATTTCCGACACCCAGTCGGACACGACGCGTACGAGGGGCGAGGACTCCTCGTCGACGGGAACCGGGATCAGCAGCCGCTTGCCGTCCGGCGACGCGCTCAATCCGGGTCCTGCGCCCATCGCCATCGGGCGCGGCAGGGCCTTCCCGCCGAAAAGCAGCTGAGCTGCGCCCACGAGCAGTGAAGCGCCGCGCTCTTCCACCGGCACCACGTAGAGCTTGTTCTCGCCCTCCTGAACGAAGTAGATCCGGTTGGGCCCGAGCCAGCCCGGCCAGGAGCCGCCCGCCGAGGAAACCTGGCGCTTCTCGCCGAGATTCGGAAACGGGACCGCATAGATTTCGCGGCGCCCCGACTCGTTGGACGAGTACGCCAGCCACTTTCCGTCGGGCGAGATCGCCGCGGCGATCTCCTCGGCCGGCGTCGCGATCAGGGGGCGCGCGGGCTTGCTGCCGTCGACGTCCATCAGCCAGAGGTCGAGGCCACCGGTCTTGGGATCCTGAACCCGGAACACGATGAGCTTGCCGTCCGGCGACCACGAGAGAGGCCAGGTGTTCGTCTTGGCGGGCCAGAGCATCTTCGGTTCGGACGTTCCGTCGGCGGGCTTGACGACGATCCCGCCACCCACGTCTCCGTAGGCCACGAGCTTGCTGTCGGGCGACCAAAGCGGAAAATAGCTGCCCTGTCCCCCGAAGACGAATCGGGAGCTGACTCCCCGGTCCAGCTCGTAGATCCAAACCTCCGGAAGCGTTCCGCTCGACGCGCCGAGAACCGTGGCGCCGGCCCGCAACCCGTCCGGCGACATCGAGGTCGACGCAACGTTCCCGGGCTCGCCGACCTTGGCGAGCTCTTTGCCGTCGAGATCGAACCAGGTCAGCTGCGTCCGGCGCGAGATGCCGCCGGCATGAAAGACGAGGCGGCCCGTCTGCGAGGCCGAGAAGTTCCCGGACCAGCGCGGCGCCGTGAACCGCACGCGCTCGGCGATCGGAACGGCTTCGCCCGTGGTCTTCGCGCCCGACGCGTCGAACGGTTGAGCCATCAGGTTTCCTTCTCGCACGAAGAGCAGATAACCGGGTTCGGCGTATCGTCCTTCGCTCGACTCCTTCGCGACGACGGTGCTCTTTCCGGAATCGAGATCCAGGCACGTGATGGCGGTCGTCTTTTCCTTGTCGGAGCTGACCGAGCCGGAGACGTAGAGGACCCGCTTGCCCCCGGGAAGAAACCACGGCAGCCGGTCCGTGGCACCCGGCTTGTCCTCGTGCGTCAGCACCGTCGGACTGCCTCCGGCCGCGGAAACCTTCGAGAGCCCGCCGAAGGGCGCGGGCGCGAACACGATGACGTCCCTGTCGCCCCAGCTCGCTCCCCGTCCGTCGGGCGCGTCGCAGATCGTTTGCACGGTTCCGGAGGCGGACGGAACCTTCTTGAGTTTCGCGTCCGCGAAGAAACCTATGAATTTGCTGTCCGGCGACCAGAACGGACAGGTCGCGCCCTCCGTGCCGGCCAGCGGCTGCACCGCGAAGCCGTCCATCCGACGAACCCAGATCTGCCTCTTCCCATCCGGGCCGCTGGCGACGAGGGCCAGCGTGGCGCCGTCGGGCGACAGGGCCAGGGACGTGTTCTGGGGGTCGAAGTCCATCCTCGGCGGCAGCTCGATCGACGCGCGCAGCAGCGGGACGGGCGCGGGCCGATGGAGCCACCACGCGGCGGCGAATCCCGCCACGCCCAGCGCGAGGGCGGCGGCCCAGGCGAGCTTCTCGCGGTTCTTGCGGCGCGCCACGACCGGCGCCGGAAGGCCTGCCTGCGAGCCGCCCTCCGCAACCCACTCCAACTGCAGCTTCACGTCGTGCGCGGTCTGGAACCGGTCCTCCGGGTCCTTGGCGAGACAGGTCTTCACGACGCGGTTCAGCGCGGGCGGCGTCATCGGCACGATCTCGGAGATCGGGGCCGGATCGTCGCGCAGGATCGACCCGATCAGGGAGGCCTGGCTCGACCCGGTGAAGGCCTTCTTGCCGGTGGCCATCTCGTACAGAACGGCGCCGAAGGAAAAGAGGTCGCTGCGCGCGTCGGCCTCCTTGCCCTCGAGCTGTTCGGGCGCCATGTACTGGAACGTCCCGAGGATCGTGCCGGCCTCCGTGAGGTTGGGACTCCGGCTCCCCATCATCGTCGGCAGCGACGTCACCGCCGACGGAACGGGCGCGGCCATCGCCTTGGCGAGGCCGAAGTCGAGCAGCTTGACGCCCGACTTCGTGATCATCACGTTGCCGGGCTTTAAGTCCCGGTGCACGATCCCCTGCCGGTGCGCCTTGTCGAGCGCGTCGGCGATCTGCGTCCCGAATCGCAGGACCTGCTCGAGAGGCAGCGGGCCCCGGGCCAGCCGGTCGCTCAGCGTCTCCCCCTCGAGCAGTTCCATGACCAGGAATTCGACGCCGTCCTGGTTGCCCACGTCGTACAGCGCACAGATGTTCGAATGCGACAACTGCGAGATCGTCTTGGCTTCGCGCTCGAACCGCTGGCGGATCTCGGGTGACGCCGACAGATGCTGCGGCAGGACCTTCACGGCGACGGTCCGGTCCAGCCGCGTGTCTGTCGCCTTGTAGACCTCTCCCATCCCACCCGCGCCGATCGGCGCGAGGATCTCGTAAGGACCCAGGCGGGTGCCGGCGGCGAGCGTCACGCCGCCCCCCTCACCCCAACCCTCTCCCCCCTTCGGGGGGCGAGGGGATGGATGGGAGGAGCGGCTCGAAGAACCCCCTCTCCCGGCGGGAGAGGGACGGGGTGAGGGGCGCTCCGAGTCATCGAGGCGTCACTTCCCCAGGCTCGCCGGCCAGTTCAGGACGACGGTCGTTGGCGCCATCGATTCCCGACCGAGCGGTGCCGCGAAGAGGAAGCGCTGGCCGTCCGGAAATGGCGCGTACTTGTTGCGCGAGGTGCCCGGCCGTACCCGGACCGGAAAGAGCGGCTGCGGCACGCCCGCCTGAAAGTCGGCTCCCCCGCGCACCTCGACCGCCATGAGCTTCTGGTCCGGAGATCGGTAGTAGAGCTCCTTGCCGTCGGTCCGCCAACTCGGATCGGCGCCGCCGCTGTTGGAGACCTGCCACTTGCCTCCGGCCTCCGGGAAGGTCTGGACGTAGATTTCCTCGCGGCCGGATTCCGTGGAGACGTACGCGACGAACCTCCCGTCGGGAGAGAACATGGGGCTCGTCTCGACGAAGGGGCTGACGGCGATCGGAATTGGCTTGCGGTCCCCGAAGGTCGGGAGGGCCCAGAGATCCCACTGTGTCTTCGGGTTCAGGCTGGCATACGCGATGTACCTGCCGTCTTTCGTCCAGCTCGCGGCGGACTTCGGATCGTCGCTGTGGAGCAGGACCTTCTCGTCCCCCGATCCCTTCGTGGGCTTCTCGTAGAGGTCGATCACACCGGCGCGATCCGAGCTGAAGACGATCGTGGCGCCGTCGGGCGACCAGACGGCCCTGTAGTTGTTGCCGGCCCCGAGGGTGAAGCGCGAGTTGACCCCGCGCGCGAGGTCGCGAATCCAGAGGTCGGTCTTGCCGGT
>DATMNJ010000093.1:0-3873 GCA_035569175.1 Thermoanaerobaculia bacterium
AATGCGGTCGGCGTCGAGGATCCGGGCCTTGCGGGTCAGCTCTTCGGTCAAATCCGCGCGAGTCTACGGGGTCGCCTTCCCCCCGGTCAAGGAAGCGCCCGAAAAGCGGCTCCGGGCGCTCGAAACGGCGCTACACTATCAATCGCACAACGCACGCACATGGTCATCTACAACGCAGCCACACGGGAGCTGACGGCCAAGATCGTTTACTACGGGCCCGGGCTCTGCGGCAAGACCACCAACCTCAAGGTCTTGCACGACCGCCTCGAGCCCGGCACGGCCGGAAAGCTGCTCAACCTCCAGACCCAGACCGACCGGACGATCTACTTCGACCTGCTGCCGGTCGAGCTCGGCGACATCAAGGGTTACAAGATCCGCTTCCAGCTCGCGACCGTGCCCGGCCAGACCGCGTTCAACGAGACGCGCCGTGTCGTTCTGAAGGGCGTCGACGGCATCGTGTTCGTCGCCGACTCGCAGTGGACCATGCTCCCGAAGAATCTCGAAAGCTGGCAGAACCTCAAGGACAACCTGAAGTCCAACGAGATCTCCTTCGAGAAGATCCCGGTCGTCATCCAGTACAACAAGCGCGACCTCGCCGACATCCTCGCCGTGGACGCGATGCAGGAAGCCCTGGGTCTCTCCTCGTACCCCTTCGTCGAAGCGGTCGCGAGCGCGGGGCGGGGCGTCACCGAAACGTTCAAGCTCATCTCCAAGCTCACGTTCGTGGACCTGCTGCGCCGCCTCCAGGGCCGGAAGGCCGAGGAAGAGTCCATGGCGGGACCGGCGGCCGTCGCGCCGCCGGACGGGCGCGCCGACGATCTGCAGACCTGGAAGGACTCGCTCTTGAAGCGCGACTCGCAGTCGACCGTCCAGATTCCCCGGGTCCAATCCGCGCGCCCGTTGTCCCTCGTCCCGCCCGTGTCCGACGAAGCCCCGTTCGACACGACCGAGCTCGGTCGCGGGGTGGAGGAAGAAGACGAGGCATCGCCGTACGCCGTCCCCGAGCCGCCGGGCCTCGAGCCCGGCTCCCCGATGGAGCTCGCGCCCCCTTCCGCCACGATCGAGATGGACGCGATCGGCATGGAGGAGATCGGCTCGACGATCGAGCCGCCCGAAGAGCTCACCGAGGCCGACGAGATCGAGGAGATCGAGGCCGAGCACGTCGCCGCGGAACCGGAGGCTCACACCGACCCGGCGTTTCTGCCTTCCGAGGCCGCGGCCAGCGGCGAACGCCTGGTCCTGCTCGAGCAACGCCTCCAGGAGACGGAAAGCCGGGCCGCGCGCGAGCGGGAGGCGGGCGAGCGGCTCGACCAAGCCGTCGCGGGCGTCCAGGAGCGGGTCACGGCCGCGCTGGAGCACCTCGCGTCCCTCGGCGACCGGCTCGGGGCTCTCGAGAAGGGCGTCGGCGGTCTCCACGACGCCCTCGGCGCGCTCCACCGGCGGATCGAGCCCGTGGAAGGCGCCGCCAACCGGCACGGAGAGCTCGAGGGAGGACTCCGCGCCCTCGAGGGAGGCATCCGCAGCCTCGAGGAACGCCTGGGCTCGGAGGCCAGTCGCCAGCGCAAGGACGCCGACGATCTCGGCATGGCGCTCCAGTCCCTGAACGAGAAGTTCCCCAACATCGAACGGCAGGTGGCGGTCCTCCTCTCCCAGACCGGCTCGCACGAGGACCAGATGATCTCGGTGCGCTATCTCGCCGAAACGATTCCCCAGCTGGAGGCCCGGATCGCCGGGCTGCCGGCGTTGACGGAACGCGTCTCGGCGGTGGAGGGGCGCTTGGAAGGCGTCCACTCCCAGCACCGCGATCTCGAGGCGGCGTTCGAGGACAAGACTCAGCTCGGCCGCCGCGAGGCGGAGGACATCCGCTCCCAGATCGCGCCCCTCCTCGAGGAGCGCGTGCGCCGCCACGAGTCGGATGCGCTGCTCTTCTCCGAGATGGAACGGCTGCGCGAGTCCCTCGCCGACTCGCTGCACGACCTCGCCGAGCGCCTGCGGCACGCGATCAAGTAACCCCCCTCACCCCGGGACAGGGCACGGGTTGCGCTCCTACGCTTCGGGCGTGCCCCGCAGCTGCGACAGGAACCGCTCGTCGTCGCGCCAGTCGGGCTGCACCCGGACGGTGAGCTCGAGATAGAACTTTCTGCCGAGCTCGCGCTCGAGCTCCTCGCGGGCGGCCGTGCCGATGTCGCGGATCATGGATCCACCCTTGCCCACGATGATCCCCTTCTGGCCCTCGCGCTCGACGACGACCGACGCCGTGACGACCGTGATGTCCTTGCCGTCGCCCGGCCGCACCGACTCCACGACGACGGCGTGGGCGAAGGGCAGCTCGTCGCGCGTGCGTTCGAGAAGCTTTTCGCGGATGACCTCACCGATCCACTCGGTCTCCGGCGTGGCGGTCAGGAAGTCGTCGGGGTAGGCCGCGTCCCCCTCGGGCAGGACCTTCGCGAGGACCTCGAAGAGACGCTCGACGCTCTCCCCGCTCCGGGCCGAGACGGGCACGATGTCGCCGAAGTCCTTGTACGGGCTCTCGGCGCCGAGGGCGGCGAGCAGAGGGAGCAGGCGGTCCTTCCTCAGGAGGTCGATCTTGTTGACCGCGAGGACGACCGGCACTCCGGCGCGCAGGGCGAGCCCGCCGATGTGCTTGTCCCCCGCCCCGCGCTCGTCGGCCGCATCCACGACGAACAGGATCGCGTCGGCCGAGGCCAGCGCGTCGGTGGCCTCCCGCACCATGGCCGCGTTCATCCGAAACTGGGGGCGGTGGATCCCGGGGGTGTCCACGAGGGCGATCTCGATGCCCGGCCGCCGCGCGATCCCGAGGATCCGTTTGCGGGTGGTCTGGGGCTTGTCCGACACGATCGCCACCTTTTCGCCGACGAACGCGTTCACGAGCGTGGACTTGCCGGCGTTGGGCCTGCCCACGACGGCGACCTCTCCGACCTTCAAGCCGTCAGCTCTCGGCCTTGAGCTTCGCGCGGCCGCCGGCGTCCGAGCCCGGCTGGGAGCCGACGGCGGAGGGCTGAAGGTGCGGGACCGCCTCGACCTTGACGCGATGGACGCGGCGGCGATCCGCCTCCTCCACCGTGAAGCGCAGCTCCGACTCGCGGAAGGTCTCGCCCGGCTTCGGGATGTGGCCGAGCCTGCTCGTCAGGAACCCGCCGACCGTCGTGAACTCCTCGCCCTCGGGCCCGCGGCCGAAGAGGTCGCGGATGACCTCGATGTTCGCCTTGCCGGAGACGGAATACGCGCTCTCCCCCGCCCGTGACACGGGCTCGCGCTCGTCCTCGTGCTCGTCCGAGATCTCGCCCACGATCTCCTCGAGAAGGTCCTCGACCGTCACGAGGCCGGACACGCCGCCGTACTCGTCCACCACGATCGCCATCCAGAGGTGGCGCCGCTGGAACTCGCGCAGCAGCTCGGACACCTTCTTCGTCTCGGGCACGAAGTAGGCCTCGCGCATCAGGCCCGCGACGGTGCCGGCCGCGGCCGCTCGCACGGCCTCGAGGGCGTCCTTCACGTGGACGATCCCGACGACCTTGTCGATCGAGCCGCGGACCACCGGGATCCTCGAGTACTTGGTCTCGACGAAGAGGTCGAACAGGACCGGCAGCGAGGCCGCGACGTCCACCCAGACGATGTCGGTGCGCGGGGTCATGACCTCGCGCACGCGCGTGTCGCCGAAGTCCACGATCGACATCAGGAGCTTCTCCTCCTCCTTCTCGAGGATGCCCTCCTGGCGGCCGACGTCGATGTACGCACGCACCTCCTGCTCGGTCGCCTCGGCCGGCCGATCGGGCGCGGCGGCGCGTCCGGCGAAGATCCGCCGGATCAGGAACGCGATCGGCAGCAGGAGCCACGACGCCGCGGTCACGA
>DATMNJ010000094.1:0-4633 GCA_035569175.1 Thermoanaerobaculia bacterium
CGGGGTCCTTGGCGAGATACACCACGCCCATCGCCCCTTTGCCGAGCTCGTTCAAGACCTCGTAGCGGCCCAGCTTCGTCACGCGCGCTCCCGCCGCTGCCTGCCCCGACATGGGTTCGGAATGAGCCCCCCTGGACCGAAAACTCCGTCCCGCAGACACACCCACCCGAAGGCGTTTCCGGCCACGCGAAATTCTAGCAGGTTGGCCCGCGCGCAAGGGGGCGAATCTCTGCCGCGGCTGCGCCGGAGGCCGGCCCGACCGGCGTATCCTCCGCCTCATGGAACAGACCGCCCCGGCCGTCCGCAGCCAGCCCATCGTGCGTTTCGGAGCGGCCGCGCCCGAGCGCCGCGAGGACCGTGTCAGCGTCGAGGAGCCCCTCGAGATCCGCGTCGGCGGCGAAACCCTGGCCGTCACGATGCGAACCCCGGGCCACGATTTCGACCTGGCCGCCGGATGGCTCGTCGCGGAGGGCATCGTCCGCCGCCCCGAGGACATCGTCCGGATCGAGCATTGCCGCGAATCGCGCTCCCCCGAGGAGGAGGGCAACGTGGTCATCGTCCGGACGACCGAACCCGCCGGTGCGCACCTCGACCGCGCGCGCCGCCTCCTGCTGACCTCCTCCTCGTGCGGCCTGTGCGGGAAGGGCTCGATCGAGTCGCTCCGCGGCAACTTCCCGCCGGTCGTCTCGGCGGCGCGGACCGATCCCGCGGTGCTGCGCAAGCTGCCCGACACGCTTCGGAGAGCCCAGGCGAACTTCGCGGAAACCGGAGGTCTCCACGCGGCCGGCATCTTCTCGCTGTCGGGCGAGCTCTACGTCTGCCGGGAGGACATCGGGCGCCACAACGCGGTCGACAAGGCGATCGGCAGCCTGTTCCGGCAGGGCCGTCTGCCCCTCTCGGAAACGATCCTCGCCGTCTCGGGCCGCTCCTCGTTCGAGATCGTCCAGAAGGCGCTGGCCGCCTCCATCCCGGTCATCGCGGCCGTCTCCGCGCCCTCGTCGCTCGCGATCGACCTGGCCCGGGAGTCGGGAATCGCCCTGGTCGGATTCCTCCGGGAGGGCGGCTTCAACCTGTATTCGGGGGAGGATCGTCTTTCCGCTCCCGTGCCCGCTCGATGAGGACCGGGATCACCCATCCGAGCATGACGCCGGCGAACACGAGCAGGCCGACCGCCAGCAGGAACGCGATCCCGATCCCGAGGCACGAGAGGGCGGTCATGCGACCCCATTCTTCTACACCCGGGTCGTCGCGCGCCGGGACCGCTTCAATATAATCCGGGGCCATGAAACCACTGTCCGCACCTCAACTGCGCAACGTGGCGATCGTCGGCCACAACACCGTCGGAAAGACCACCCTCGTCGCCGCACTGCTGTATGCCGCCGGCGCGACGACACGGGCCGGCAGGATCGAGGACGGCACCTGCCCGACCGACTTCGACGCCGAGGAGATCGACCGCAAGATCTCGATCAACCTCGCCGTTGCGCACGCCATGCACCGCGACACCCGCGTGAACCTGCTCGACGCCCCCGGTTACGGCATCTTCTCCCCCGAAGCGCGCTCGGCGGTCTCTGCGGCCGACAGCGCGATCATCGTCCTCGACGCGGTCTCGGGCGTCGAGGTCCAGACGGAGCGGGCCTGGAAGTTCGCCCAGGAGTTCGGCCGCCCCGTGCTCTTCGTCGTCAACCGCATGGACCGCGAGCGGGCCTCCTTCGACCGCGTGATCGAGGGCCTGCGCAAGAAGTTCGGCCGCGGCGTCATCGCGCTCCAGATTCCCGTGGGCGAGGAGAAGGCCTTCCGGGGGACGGTCGACCTCGTGCGCATGGAGGCCCACGTCCACGACGGCGGCAAGCGGGTCGACGGCCCGATCCCGGCGGACCTGGCCGAGCGCGCCAAGACCGAGCACGAGGCGCTCGTCGAAGCAGTGGCCGAGGGCGAGGACGACCTGATGGAAAAATTCTTCGCCCAGGGCACCCTCGAGCCCCAGGACATCCTGCCCGGCTTGAAGCGCGAGATCATCGAGCGCAAGATTTTTCCGGTGCTCTGCGCGTCGTCGTCGCTCGGCATCGGAACGGTCCGCATCCTCGATGCCTGCGTGGCGCTTCTGCCCTCGCCCGAGGGGCGCCGGGAAGAGGGCGTTGGGAAAGACGGCAAGCCGGTCGTGGTCTTCTGCAACGAAAAGGACCAGGCGGTGGCCCAGGTGTTCAAGACCGTGTCGGATCCGTTCGCCGGCCGCATTTCGTACCTGCGGGTCCTTGCCGGCCACTTCCAGTCCGACGGCAACTATTGGAACGCCACGAAGGGAATCCACGAGCGGTTCTCGGGCCTGTTCCTGCCACAGGGTAAGGAACACGTCGGCGTGCCGGAGGCCCGCGCCGGCGACATCGTGGCCGTCGCGAAGCTCAAGGAGACCTTCACCGGGGATACGCTGACGACCAAGGACAATCCGGTCGTCCTGCCCGCCCTGAAGGTGCCCGAGGCGTCGATCGCCTATGCCATCGAGCCGAAGACCAAGGGCGACGAAGACAAGATCTCGACGGCGCTGCACAAGCTCATCGAGGAGGACCCGTCGCTCAACTTCCAGCGCGACGAGGAGACCAAGGAATTCCACCTCGCCGGGGCCTCGCAGCTCCACGTCGAGATCGCGGTGGCGCGCCTCAAGAAGCGCTACGGCGTCGAGGTGATCCTCCATCCGCCCAAGGTCCCCTACCGCGAGACGATCACGAAGAAGGCCGAGGCGCACGGGCGCCACAAGAAGCAGACCGGCGGCCACGGACAGTTCGCCGATTGCCGGATCCGCGTCGAACCCCTGGCCCGCGGCAAGGACTTCGAGTTCGTCGACGACATCTACGGCGGCGCCATCCCGCGCAACTTCATCCCGGCCGTCGAGAAGGGCATCCAGGAGGTCCGGCGCCGGGGCTTTCTCGCGGGCTACCCCATGGTCGACTTCCGGGTCACGCTCTACGACGGCCAGTACCACGACGTGGACTCGTCGGAGCTCGCCTTCAAGCTGGCCGGCGCCCTGGCATACAAGGAGGCGATGGCGCAGGCAAGGCCCACGCTCCTCGAGCCGGTCATGAACGTCGAGATCACCGCGCCCAACGAGTACGTCGGCGACCTGATGGGCGACCTCTCCTCGCGGCGCGGCCACGTGCAGGGCATGGACGCCACCGAGGAAGACACGGTCATCAAGGCCGCCGTGCCGATGTCGGAGCTGCTGACCTACGGGGCACAGCTGCGGTCCATCACGCAGGGCCGCGGCTCGTTCCACCTCGAGTTCTCGCACTACGCCGAGGTGCCGCACTCCCTGCAGGACAAGATCATCGCCCAGTCCAAGGCGGGCAAGGAAGCGGCGAAAGAGGCGTAAGAGCTCTTCCTTACAGCGTGCGCCAGCGCCGGCCGTCCTTCTCGAGGAATCGGTCGGCGGCCTCGGGGCCGAACGTGCCGGCGGCATAGTTCGGGAATTCGGGCGGTTTCTGGTTCGCCCACGCATTCAGGATCGGTGTCAGAACTTCCCAGGCGTGCTCGGCCTCGTCGCCCCGGATGAAGAGCGTCTGGTCCCCGTGCGTGACGTCGAGGAGGAGGCGCTCGTACCCTCCCGCGATCGCCGAGCCCAGCCTCGAGTAGGGAAAGTCCATGTACACGGGCTGGATCTGGAGCACCGTCCCCGGGATCTTCACGCCGAACTTCAGCGACACGCCCTCGTCCGGCTGGATGTGAAGGCGCAGCACGTTGGGCTCGAGCTCTCCGGAGCCCTTGCCGAAGAAGCGGTGCGGCGCTCCCTTGAACTCGATCGCAATCTCCGTCACCCGCTTGCCGAGGCGCTTTCCGGAGCGCAGGTAGAACGGCACGCCGGCCCACCGCCAGTTGTCGATCGCAAACTTCACGGCGGCATAGGTCGGCGTCGCCGAGCCCGGATCGACCTTCGGCTCCTCGCGGTAGCCGGGCACCTTCTTGCCGTCGACGACGCCCGCCCCGTACTGCCCGCGCACCGCCCAGTCGTCGACCGCGCCCTCCGGGACCGGCCGGATCGACCGGAGCACCTTCACCTTCTCGGCGCGGATCGCGTCCGCCTCGTACGCGGCCGGAGGCTCCATCGCGGTCAGGGTCAGCAGCTGCATCAGGTGATTCTGGAACATGTCGCGCAGGACGCCCGCGCTCTCGTAGAACCCGGCGCGGTGGCCCACGCCGACCGACTCGGCCACCGAAATCTGGACGTGGTCGACATACCGATGGTTCCAGAGCGGCTCGAAGATGCCGTTGGCAAAGCGCAGCACGAAGATGTTCTGAACGGTCTCCTTGCCGAGGTAGTGGTCGATCCGGTAAATCTGCTTCTCCGGGAACACCGAGAGGAGCGCGCGGTTCAACTGGCGGCCGGACTCGAGGTCGTGGCCGAAGGGCTTCTCGACGACCGCGCGGACCCACCCGTTCTCGACCTTCGCCAGGCCCTCCCCGCCGAGCGCCTCGACGATTTTCTCGTCGGCGTCGGGAGGCGTCGCGAAATAGAAGATCCGGTTGCGCAAGCCGCCGCGCGCGTTCTCGATCTCGGCGAGCGCGGCGCCCAGCCGCCGGTAGAGCTCGGGGTCCGCGAAGTCCCCTGCCACGTATTGCACCCGGGCCGGCAGGTCGCCGGGCC
>DATMNJ010000095.1:0-2691 GCA_035569175.1 Thermoanaerobaculia bacterium
GAAGGAGGTAGTCCAGGAACCCGACCAGCCGGTCGAGGAACGGCCGCGTCTCCGGGTCCTTCTCGATGTAAGCCGCCACGGCGGGGTCCATGCCAGTCTTGCCCTTGAGCTCCGGGACGAAGTGCGGGTTCGCAAGGAAACGCACGTCGAAGAGAAGGTCCACGTCGTGCGGGATGCCGAACTTGTACCCGAAGGACGTGGCCGACACGATCATGCCCGCGCTCTCCGGGTCTCCGACGAACGTCTTCTGCATGAACGAGCGCAGCTCGTGCACCGTCATCGCCGACGTGTCCACCACCACGTCGGCCACCGATCGGACCTCGCCGAGCATCGCCCGCTCGCGCCGGAGAGCTTCGAGCAGCGACACCTTCCCCGCGAGGGGGTGCGGCCGGCGCGTCTCGGAGAAGCGCCGGATCAACGACTCCTCGGAGGCGTCGAGAAAGAGCAGCCGCGTGCCCGGGACCCGGTGCCGCAGCCGGCCCAGAATCTCGGGAAAACGGGCCGCGAAGTCGGGATTGCGGACGTCGAGGATGATGCCGACGCGCTTGGCCGAGATCTGGCCGAGCAGCGGCTCCACGAGCTCGAGCGGAAGGTTGTCCACGCAGAAGTACCCCATGTCCTCGAGGCACTTGTTCACGTAGCTCTTGCCCGAGCCGGAAAGCCCGGTCACCACGACGAGGCTCTCGGGGACCGCGGGAGCGGCCGCCGGCGCGGTCAGCGGACCGGCTTCCACCCGGCCTCCTCTCGTGAGTTCTTGGCGATCTCCTCGTCCACCCGGCGCGCGAACTCCTTCGCGGCGTCGTAGCCCTGGCTCTTCAGCAGCTCGTTCCGGGCGGCGATCTCGATCAGGAGGGCGAGGTTGCGGCCCGAGGCCACCGGCAGCCGCAACAGCGGCCGCTCGCGCTCGAGGATCGTGTACGTCTCCCCGTCGAGGCCGAGGCGGTCGTACTTCTTGGCCGGATCCCAGCGCTGGAGCTCGATGATCAGCTCGATCGACTTCGACGCTCTCACGGCGGACACGCCGAACAGGTGCTTGATGTTGATGATCCCGATTCCGCGCAGCTCCATGTGGTAGCGGATCATTTCCGCCGCGCGGCCCACGAGCGCGCCGCTCGGGTAGCGGCGGATGTCGACGGCGTCGTCGGCGACGAGGCGATGGCCCCGGTGCACGAGGTCGAGGGCGCACTCGCTCTTGCCGATGCCCGACTCGCCGAGAAGCAGGACGCCCATGCCGTAGACGTCGACGAGGACGCCGTGGAGCGTCGTCGCCGGCGCCAGCTCGTCTTCGAGCACCCGCGTGATGGATTGGATGACGACCGAGGTCGTCCGGTCCGACACCAGCAGGGGGATTCCGCGAAGGCGGCACTCGCGGACGATGTCGTCGGGCGGCGTCTGGGCCTTCGTGACGACGAATGCCGCGACGGGCAGGGAGCAGATCGCCTCGATCCGCTCCCGGCGGACCTCCATCGGCATCGTGTCGAGGTAGTTGAGCTCACTCTCGCCGAGGATCTGGATGCGCCCGGGCTTGATGTACGGGATGAAGCCGGCGAGGGCGAGCCCCGGCCGCTGGATCCGCCCCCACGAGATCGCGCGGTCGAAGCCGGCTTCTCCGGTGACGACGCGCATCTCGAGGTCCGCGAGGGCCGGCGTACGCAGGATCTCGGCCGTCAGCGCCGGCGTGGCGCGCTGGGGCGGGCTGGCCGTCACGCGCTCACCGCGAGGCCGCCCTCGGCCTTCCGCAACACGGCGACGAGCTCTTGCGCGGAGCCGGCCGCGCGCAGGCTCTCCGCCTCCCCCGGCATCCGGAGCAGGCGCGAGATCCGCGCCAGCGCCTGAAGGTGCGCCGCGGGCTCGTCGGCAGGAGACACGACGAGAAAGATCAAGTCGATGGGAATGCCGTCGGAGGCTCCGAAGTCGATCGGCGAGGCCGTGGACGCGAACGCCACGACCACGCCGGGAAGGTCGGCCAGCTTGCAGTGCGGGATGGCGACGCCGCCGCCGAGCCCGGTGCACCCGAGCCGCTCGCGGTCGAGGAGGCGCCGAAGCAGCTCGCCCGGGTCGCCCACGGCGCCCTCGGCCGCGAGGCGTGCCGCAAGCTCCCCGAGGACCTCCTCGCGCGAGCCGCCGGGAAGGTGGTGGAAGACCCGACTCGGATCGACGAGTCCCTCGCCCGGCGCGCGGCCGGCCGCGGCGCTCAGCATTCGGGCACGATCAGTCCAAGATCGCCGTCGCGGCGCCTGTAGAGGACGGAGACCTTTTCGTTCGACGCATCGCGAAACACCAGCACTTCCTGGCGGGAGGATTCCATGACGAGCGCCGCCTCGTCCACCCCCATGGGCTTGACGGACGCCACGCGGCCGCGCACGACACGAAGACCGGCCCGTCTGGCCGGCGCCGGGGCGGCCGTTTCCGCGGCGCGCAGCCCCTTCGAGAGGCGCCGCGAAGTCTCCTTGTGCTTGCGATCCCGGCGCTTCTCCGTGTCGTGAGCCGCCTGGGCGTCGATCTTCGCGAAGGCGAGCGCCAGCGCCGCGCGCGGGTCTCCCTTCTCCTCCTGCGCCTTCCAGCTGCGGCGGCCCTGCGTCGCGATGACCTCGGCGCCGAAGCGGTGCTTCTCGCGCGAGAGGATCACGCGCACGACCGCCGGCCCTCCGATGTGGCGTTCCAGCCGCCCGACGCGCTCCTCGGCGAGTT
>DATMNJ010000096.1:0-15501 GCA_035569175.1 Thermoanaerobaculia bacterium
GTCGCCGCGAACGTCATCGTCGGAACCAGGACCGCGTCTCCCGCCTTCAGGCCCAGCGCCTCCACCGCGAGATGAAGCGCCGCGGTCGCCGAATTCAACGCGATCGCGTGCGGAGCCGCAACCGCGGCGCCGAACTCCTCCTCGAACCGCTTGACGCGTGGGCCCGTCGTCAGCCAGCCCGATCTCAACGCGGCGACGACCTCGGACACCTCGTCCTCTCGGACGTCCGGCCTGAAAAACGGAACTTCGGTTTTCATCGGCCCCCCTCTCTCGTAACGGCGATCCCGGCCTCGCGCCGGGACGTCGACTCCCCGGTGATGATTTCCACGATCCTCACGCTCGCCCGGCCATCCCAGAGCGGCACGCCTCGCCCGGCGGGCCAGTTTCCGGCCAGGACGTCGGCGACGCTCGCCTCGATCTCCTGCGCCGAAGTGGCCAGCCGATTGGTCCCGTGCGTCACCGTGATCGGCCTTTCGGTGTTTCGGCGCAGGGTCACGCACGGAACACCCAGGGCGGTCGTCTCCTCCTGGATGCCCCCGGAGTCCGTCAACACGAGCCGGGCACGGGCCATGAGGCCCAGAAACGTCAAGTACGGCAGCGGCTCGCAGAGCCGAACGTCTCCCGCTTCGGATGACCCCAGGCTCTCCAGGCGCGCCCGGGTTCTCGGATGGACCGGAAAGATCACCGGGATCCGCGACGAGACACGGCGGATGGAAGCCATCAGCGCCGAGAGAGCCTCCGCGGAGTCCACGTTCGAGGGGCGGTGGAGCGTCAGCAAGGCGTACTCGCGGGGCCGCAGTCCCAAGCTCGACCACGGCGCCCGGGCGATCGCGACGGCCTCGTGTTTCTTGAGCGTGTCCACCATGCAGTTGCCGACGAAGTGAATCCGCTCCGGCGCGATCCCCTCTTTCAGCAGGTTCGCCTCGCCGCTTTCCTCGGTCGTGAAGAGGTAGTCGGAAAGGTGATCGGTCACGACCCGATTGATCTCCTCCGGCATCTCCCGGTCGAACGACCGCAGCCCTGCTTCGACGTGACCCAACCGGATTCCTTCTTTGGCCGCAACCAGGCTCACGGCCATGGTCGAGTTGACGTCGCCTCCGACGAGAATCAGGTCCGGCCGCCGTTCCCGGCAGACGCCTTCGAACGCGACCATCACGCTGGCCGTCTGGCGCGTCTGCGTGTCCGAGCCGACGCCGAGGTCGATGTCCGGCTTCGGCATGCCGAGCTCGTCGAAGAACACGCGGGACATGTTGTCGTCATAGTGCTGCCCTGTGTGGACGAAGAGATGGGGGATTCTCCGTTTCAGGATCTCCTCGACCACGGGCGCCATTTTCATGAAATTGGGACGCGCTCCCACGACGCTGCAGATCAACATCAAGCCTCACCCTCCAGGTATCCAATGAACCGGTCCGCGATTCCACGGCGGTCGAAGTCGCGCAGCGCCGCCTCCCGACCCGCCTTGCCCAGACGGCGACGGAGCGCCGGGTCGGACGCGAGCGTTCGGACGGCGGATGCCACGGCCGCCGTATCTCCCGGCGCGACCACCATGCCGGCTTCCGACCGCCGAACCAGGGTCGCCGCCTCTCCGTCCGCGATCAAGAGAAGCGGCACCCCGGCCCCCATCGCCTCGTAGATCTTGGACGGAACGGCGCCGGGCAGCGACATCTTCAGGGGCACCAGCGACAGGTCCGCGGAAGCCATCAAGGCCGGCATGGCCTCACGCGGCAGCGCATCCAGGAACCGGACATTCTGGAGACCGCGCCGTGTCGCGGCCTGTACGAGCTGTTGTTTTTCGGGCCCATCTCCAACGAGTACGAAACGGACGGGCGGGAGATCTCTCAGGGTCTCGGCCGCGTCGAGGATCTGATCCAGCCCCTGGGCAACCCCGTGAAGACCGGCGTAGAGCGCGACGCAGGCGTTCTCCGGAGCGCCATCCAGGAGCAGGCGGCGAGCCGTCGCGTCCCGCAGTCCGGGCTCGAAGAACCGCGTGTCCACGCCATTCGACAGGTGGTACGTCCGGACCGCCGGAAACCGGCGACGGATGTTTTCGAGGATCTCCGCGCTCTGGCCGGTCACGAGCCACGCCCGCCGGTAGCAGAACCCCTCCAGGGCGTATGCCGCGTCGAGCCCCCACCCCGGGGACACCGCACCCAGATGGACGGCGCTTTCCGGCCAGAGATCCGAGACGTTGAAGATCCAGCGGGCGCCTGTGCGCCACGCCAGGAGGTACCCGGCGATTCCCAGAAACAGAGGCGGGCTCTCGGTGATCAGGACGTCGAGGCGGCCCAGGGTGAACCAGCCCACCACGAGGGACGAAAGAACGAAGGAGAAGTAGGACTTGAGACGGGCGGAGAGCCCGACACTCTGGGATGGCCGGATCCAGGTCCGGATGATCGAGATCCCGTCGCGCTCCTCCCGCCGGAAGAGGCCCCCGTACCCGGGTTCCACCCGGCCCTTGGGGTAGTTGGGAAAGGCGGTGAGCACGACGACCTCGTGCCCGTGCCGCGCAAACTCGCCCGCGAGGTGAGAGAGCCGAGCCTGAGGGGCGCCCATCTCCGGCGGGTAGTACTGGGAGTGAATAGCGATCCTCATCGCGGCGGCGCAATCTCCGAAAAAAAGTGCTTGCGCTTGCCCGAAGGCAGGCGCGGAATCGCCGCGACCGGATTGATCCTGAGCCTCAGGCCAGGCTCCAGGTACAGCACCATCTTTTCCTGGATCGTGCGCACGTTCTGGTCGCTCAACGGAACGTCGGAAACCACATCGAAGACGAACTCGTCCATGGCAGTTTGGCGGATCACGAACTCCCGCGGCGCCGCCGCCCCCGCGAGCAGGCTCCGGGCGACATAGTAGAAGGTCAGCCCCGCCGCCTTGCGGCCGCTTGGAAGCAGAATCGTGTCGTTGATTCTTCCGTCGAGAGAAACGAGCTCGGGCCCGTTTCCGGCGATCTCAGGCCGCGTTTGCAGGACCCCGACGTCTCCGACCCGGTAGCGGACGAACGGCATGGCGCGATTGAAGAGGTCGGTCACCAGGATTTGGCCGGCCTGCCCGTCCTCGACCGGGCGCCCCCCCTCGTCGACCACCTCCACGTACACGTTTTCTGAGGACAGCCGCCATCTTCCCGAGGGGTCCTCGAAGGCCACCACACCGATTTCGGACGCACCGTATTCATTGACGATCGGGACGCCGAAGGCTTCCGCGAGCACCCCACGATCTGCCGGCGTGCACATCTCGGAGGTCACCACACACGCCTTGAGGCTGGGACACTCCGCTGCCAGTTTCGCTCCGATTCGCAGGAGGTATCGAGCGAATTCCAACAGAGAGTTGGTATAGCCGTAGAGGTAGTCGAAGCGGCCGCGGGCGATGCGCCGGCGGAAGCCCCCGAGCGTCGGGTCGGACAAATCGAAAACCGGGAAACGGGCGCGGTTCATCAACCGATCCTTTGCCATCTCCCCGAGCCGAGGCCAGAACTCGAGAGGAATCCCGTAAAAACGGGCCTGCCGCGAGTTCAGACGAAGTCCGTGCCAACCGTACCTCTGCGCGATCAAGGCCCAGGTCCGGGCGTGCGTGTACTTGTCCCGCGCAAAGAAGAACGGCTCCCCCGAAGAACCGGAGGTGCTCGACGTGTGGACCGCCTCGGGCCGGTAACCCTGCGAGAGGCCCTCCGAAAGCGGCCTTTGAAAGAGAGCCTTGGTGACGACCGGAAGGGCATCCCACCGGGTCGGCACCGCCCCCGCAATGAGAGCGCGATAGGCGGGATTGTTGGCCGCATGGAAACGAGCGATCTCCCACTTCCGCTCCTGCTGCCAGTCGAGCCGGGCTCTCGGACTCAGTGCGGAGACCGCCTCGAGGTCGACGGAGGCCCGTTCGAAGGGATATCCCTTCCATTCCAGCATGAGCTCGAAGGGTGTCTTCACAGGCCGCCCAGAAAGGAAGAGATGCCCTGGGCGAACCGACAGGGGGCGAGCCCGCAGATCCCATCAATCATCGAGGACCGCCGACTGAAGGACCCGCTCCCACTTCGGAAGGACGATCGACCAGTCAAACAGCTCGGCCTTGCGCCGGGCATTCCCCGAGAGACGCGCCGCGAGCGACGGATCACCGAGGACTCGTAGGATGGCATCGGCCATCGCCGCGGCATCGGCTGGACGGACCAGAATCCCATCCCGCCCGTCGTCCACCAGGTCCGCAATTCCGCCGACGTTCGTGCTCACGACGCAGAGTCCGCACGCCATGGCCTCCAGCACGCTCACCGGCGTGTTGTCGACGTTCGTCGTGTTGAGAAAAACGTCGGCCTCCGAAAGCGCGCGTCCGACATCCTCTTTGGGCACGCCGGGGACGACGCGCAGACGGTCCGCCACGCCCAGCCGAGCGGCGGCGGCAAGGGTCGCCTCCAGACTTCCGTCGCCCCTGTCCGGCCCGATCATCGTCAGGGAGACCTCCGGGATCCGCGCGACGAGCACGGCCAGGACGGCCGGGGCGAGCGACGGGTTGTAGGTCTCGTGGAAGGCCCTCAGCCAGACGAGTCTCGGGCGCGGCTGCGACCGGACCGAGAAGGGATAGGCCGCCACGTCCAGGGGGTTGGGAAGCAGGACCATGTCGGCGCGATACGGTTTCATCTCGCGGAGCAGGTACCCGGATGGGACGGTCACGGCCCGGGCCGACTTCAACACCCTCCGAACGCTGCGGGGCCATCGTCGCGAGAACCGTGGCAGCCGGCCGCCATGAAGGGTCAGGACGTACGGCTTCCCGATCACACGCAGGAGAGACGTCACGGCGAGCGCCCACAGGAATGCGGGGCCGCTGTAGACATCGACCTGGGAAATCGCGTACTCGTGGCGCCGGGTCCAGGCGGTCAGAAGCATGTCCGCGAGCCTGCGCAGGCGGCCCCGCGAGGCCGAGGTCGCCTGCACCGTCCAACCGGCGCCGCGCAGGCGGAGCACGAGATCCTCACAGACGCCGCGGGAGGCCCCCGCCGCCGACAGAAAGTTGCCAACGATGAGCACCGGTGGCCGCGCGAGCGCGCGGTCTCGGACCTCCCCCTCACCCGCCAAAGCTGCCCGATTCATGCCCCGACGGCGACCTTGAGGCGGGGAGCCTTGTCGAGCGCGGCCGGCATGCGGTCTCGGCGCTTCGGATAAATCAGGCTCACCCCCGCCAGACCGAACGCAAAAGCCGGAGCGCCGAATCGCATCGCATCCACGGCCATGAAAAGCAGCGCGTAGGCCAGAAGGGCCGCGGCCATCGCCTTGGCCCGCAGCGTCCTCTGCTCGCGGACGCTTCGCACCGCCATGGCGCCGAGCAAGATGAGAGAGATGAAGCCGAGCAGCCCGTGCTCCGCAAACATGCGCGTGTACTCGGTATGCGCGGTCGGGACGTTGAAGTACTTGAGCCGCGCGGCCCCTCCCATTCCCGGACCCACGCCGAGAAGCGGGCTCGCCGACCAGCTGTCCAGATCTCCCTTGATCAGCAGATCCCGACCGGTGCCGCTCGTGTTCTCGAACCGCGAGACGAGGACCCCGCCCGTAATCGCCTCGAGACGCGGGATGACGATGGCCGCGAGGATGACCGCCAACACGCCTCCGGCGATCAGCAGCTTGCTTCGGTACGTCCGATCCTGAAGCAGGTAATAGGACGCCGCCGCAACCGCCCCGAGGGACATGTAGACGCCCCCTCGGGACAGGGTGATCAGGCACTGCCGGACGAGAAAGAGCGTCAGCAGGAGCATCGCGCCCGTCAAAACACCGTTCATCTTTCCGGCGATGAAGTAGACGAGGATCGCGACGATCCCGAGGCCCAGAATCGCCGAGACCTGGTTTGGGCCGAAACCCCCGCTGGTGGCCGCGTTCGAAGAGCCGCCGTAGAACGCGAAATCCGGGTCTTCGAGGGCGGCCTGCAGCGAAACGGCGGCAACCGTGGCAATGGAGACGATCGGCGCCAGAACCGACACCGCAACCCACCGCATCTGGGCCGGCGTGAGCCGGATCGAGGAGAAGAAGAGAACCGACAGGGCCAGGAGGATGGGCCCGCTCATGTTGAAGCTCAACATTTCCTTGGCGTCATCCCAGGGCGCCGACGACACGGTGAGGAAGACGGAAGGGAGCAATAGGGCGAGGTACGCGACGGGCAGCCCGGCGCGCCGAATGCGGACCGAGGCAACGAGCGCAACGGCGAAGATGGCGATCACGGCGTACTTGCCGAACTCCCACGGAATGTTGGGGGCCGCCCGCATCCGCCAGAACACCGCGGCGCCCGTGATGTATGCGCCCGCGCAGGCCACCAGGTGCGACTTTCGGGGGAGAACGGCCAGTATCAGTCCGATCCCGAACACGGCGAGGGCGTAAAAGGTTCCGAGCCGGGAATGCTTCGGAATCGCAACCGCCAGCGGCACGTGCACGGCGATGAAGCCGAGCTGCACGATCCAGCCAGGCATCGCGCCGCTTTGCTGCTCGATGGCTCCGGCGGGCCGGGCGAGCGCAGCGATTCCGTTCCTCATGCGGCCTCCAGGGCGAGAAGGTTGCGAACCGCGAACAGGTAAGCATCGTACGTGAAGGACTTCGCGGCCTCGACGGCGTTGCCCGATTCCGCCTTCCAGGACGCGGGGTCCTGAACGTATCCGACGATGGCCTCCACGAACGCGGCGACGCTCTTCGCGTCGAGGGCCCTGCCCGCGCGGAAGCTCGCGATCAATTGCGGAATGCTGCTGACGTCGCTCGTGACGGGGACGACTCCGTAGGCCATCCCCTCGCTCAGGACCTTTGGCCAGCCCTCGCTGCTGCTCGAAGGAAGAAGCAGGAAGTGGGAGGCCGCGTAGAAGGCGGCGACGGCCTGCCGCGGAAGCCATCCGCGGAAGTGGACCTCATCCGCGACGCCGGACGCCGCGGCCTGGGCCTCGAAGCGGCCCCGGTCGGGTCCGTCGCCGATGACTTCCAGAATCGCACGCACGCACCGGCCCTTGAGTCCGGCCATCACCTCTATGGCCCGCCCGCAGCCCTTCTCCGTATCCACCCGGCCCACGAAGAGCAGGCGCACGGGCTCGCTCAGGCTCTTCCGCGCGGCTGCCGCCGCGCCCTCGCGCAGCTCGGCGTCCGTCAAGCCCGGGTTGAGGAAGGAGCGGACGTGCCGGGGCTGATTCGGCCACTGGCCGTTGACCGTGACGAGCGACCGGGTCAGGCCTCGATCGAGGATCCAGCGCTGAAGGCGGTACGACCAGCTCTCCCGCGCTTTCGGCCGCCAGTTTCCGGCGTACTTGACCCACCGAAGGACGGGCTTTCGGCGGAGGACGAGAAGCGCCGCCGCGACCAGCCCGATGTTGGACGGGCACCGCACGTGGGCGACGTCGCACCGACCGAGCTCTTTCCAGATGGTGAGCGCGTAACGCGGCAGGACCCGGGCGACTTCGAGCTTCTCGCCCATCGACTCGCCGCCCGCCGGCGGGACGGCCACGACCCGGACGTTGCCGGCTCGATACGGAATCTCGCTGGCGGGCGCGGTTCCCGGATGCACCGGCGCGACGTGAACGACCTGCTCGAAGAGCCCTCCGAGATGGTCGATCTCGCGCACGGTCGGCCCCCACCCGACCAGGCGGTCACCGTCTCGGTGGTGGGGCGTATGGGACACGATCAGAAGCTTCATCGCCGGACCAGCTCCTGCAGCACACGGTCGTAGTCGGCGATGCGGCCGGCCCAGGTCTGTTCGCGTTCGGCCCGCAGCCTCGCGGCCTCCCCCATCTTGGCGCGCAGGACGTCGTCGTCGAGAAGCCTCCGAATCGCTTCGGCCGTCGCCCCCGGGTTCTCGGGAGAAACGCACAGGCCCGTCCTGCCGTCATCAACCGCTTCCGCCAGGCCGGAGCCGCCCGCAACCACCGAGGGGACGCCACACAGCGCGGCTTCGATCACCGCGATGCCATAGCCCTCGAAGTCGCCGTCACGCGTGTGCCGGCTCGTCATGACGAACAGGTCGGCCGCGTTCAGGAGGCGGACGAGCCGGACCTCGTCGAGACGCCCCAGCAAATGGACGCAACCCGAGACACCGAGGCGAGCCGCCAGGTCGCGGATTTCCTCACCGCGCGTCGGCATTCCGACGATCGCATACTGGACCTCGGGCTTCGACTCGCGAATCGAGGGCAAAGCACGAACCACGATGTCCTGTCCCTTCCTCTCGGTGACGTTGCCGACCGTCACGATCAGGGGCCCTCCGGGCAGTCCGAGCTCGGACCGGATCGTTCTCGGATCCGCGTCCGGAAGGAGACGAAAACGGCCGGGGTCCGCCCCATTGGGAATCACGTGCTCCTGCCGGAGACGGATTCCGGCCAGGTGCATCTGTTCCCGCGTGAACTCACTGACGCACACCACGGCGGATGCCCTGCCGAACGCGATTCGGAGGGCGCGAGCCTGCCAGCCGCCCCGAACGCCGAACTCGGTGCCGTGGCCCATCGCCACGAGAGGGACATGGCGCCCCGAGAGGCGCGCACCGGCGAGCAGGACCGGACGGCTGCCCGAGGCCACGATCACGTCGGGGGAAAAAGACCGGATCCGCCGGGCGAGCACCGCTCCCCGATACAGGGCCTCGAGAGCCGGCCCCGGAACGCTTCGGAATCGGACGACGTCGAACGGTTGCGCTCCGTTGAACTCCGCGACTTCCCGTTCGGTGACGTAGTCCTGCGATGCAAGGACGAGCACCTCCCAGCCCACCTGGTGGAGTCCGAGAGCAACCTGGTGCGCATGCGTGCCAATGCCTCCGGGGCCCGGAGGAAACTCACTCGCCAGGATCAGAACGCGCCCCGCCGCTTGCTGGAACGCGGGCGTCGCGGCGGCCTGGGACGGAGACGTCATGCGCCTAGGCAAGCGCCGCTCCCTTTCGGGTTGCCGCGTCGTCTGCGACGGCCGGAGGGCCGGGCAACCTTGGAATCCTCGGGCCGGCCCCGAGCAAAGCACGCGCCTCGCGGTCGCGCCGACGAATTTGACGCAACGTGTCGGGAAGCAGCGCGACGCCGATGACGGCCTTGAGGGCCCTGCGCAGGACGGCGCCCTTGAAAGCGAGGGTCGCCACCGCCTGGAGCCACAGAAACTCGTCCGCCTGGCGCTCGGAGAAATACCGGCGGGCCAGGTAAATCTCGGTGATGGCGGGAAGGTGCCGGTGCATCAGCCTCTTGCGGCTGCTGGCGTAGGTGATGACCCGGGCGCCGTGAGTCCGCAGGCCGCCGCTCGGAGCATGATGGTGAAGGGCCTTGATCTCCGGGTTCAAGACCATGAGGCATCCCGCCAGATAGATTCGCATGCCCAGATCGGCGTCGGCCCGTGCGCCGCGATCGTACGTCAGGTCGAAGAGGCCCGACCTGGAGAGCACGTCCCGGACGATCAGAGAATTGTTCGTGGGAAAGACGTCGCTCGAACGGTAGAGCCGGAAGGCCTCCGGCAACGGGCCTGCCCCGTCCTCCTCCGCGACGCCGCACGACACTTCGTTGCGGAAGGCATCCAGGCTCGCCAGGTGTCTCTCGATCAGGTCCGAAGGCACCTCGTCGTCGTCGTCGAGAAAGAGAATGCAGTCTCCCGAGGAGGCTTCCAGGCCGGCATTGCGCGAGGAGCACTGTCCGGCGCGGTCGAGCTCGATGACCCTCAGGGGAAGCGACGGAAAGCTCGCGGCCAGATTTGCGCGTCGGCGTTCCGGAGAGGTCTGATCCACGACGATGACCTCGAGAGGCCTCACGGTCTGCCGTCCCAGCTGCTCGAGGAGCTTTTCGAGATAAGGATACCGGTCCACCGTGGGGACGAGAACGGTCACGGTCCTTCGACGAGAGGGCCGGTCAGGGGCGGAGGCTCCGCGCAAGGGAGGCGGCACGGGGAAAGTTGGTTCGCGCTCGAGCCTGCGGCCGAGCGCGACTGCCTCACGCAGTCCTGCCCTCTTCGTCAGGACGGCGCGCAGGAGACTCCAGCGCAGCCAGAACCGCCCGAAGCGAGCGCGCACGAAGCGCATTTCGTCTTCCAGCGGGAGCCGAACCCTCTCGGTCTCTTTCTCCGCGCCCGCGAGGAGCGAGGGGAGGGAGCGGATGAGGGCCCCGCGCGTGATCCAACGATGGCCGAGCTCGAGGCCGGCGCCCGCGAGCGTCTCAAATTCCGGCCGGGGGCCGCCGAGGCTCCGGAGAACCTCGGTCCGGGCGAGGCAGGCTTCGAGCGAGAGCCGCCACGAGGTCGCCTCGACGGCCGGATCCGGGTCGCAGTTGAGCATCCAGACGGGCGCCACGAAGTCGATTGCGGCGGGAAGGCCTCCCATTCCGAGCCGCAGGCCCGCGTGCCACACGTCTCCCGGCCGGCCGAGGGCTTCCTCGATCCGCGCGGGGTTCGGCGCGCCGAGGCGGCTGCCCCAGAAGAGCTGGGCTTCGGCCGCCGACCTTGCCAGTTCGTCGGCGACCGCCCGATGAAGTGCTCCCGGCGTCGCCGCGACGCCGATCGCGCGGCCGAGCGGCCAGGGAGGAGGCGTCGTACCCCCCACCCAGAAGAGATCCACGCTTCGCGTCATGCCGATGCTCCCGACGTCGCCGACCGGAGCGACTCCCGTCCGGAACGCCCCGCCAGGACGGTGCGGTACAGCTGTCCGAAGGCCTCGATCTGGTCCTCGGTGCGGAACCGCGAGGCCACGCGCGCCCGACCCGCCTCCCCCATGCGCCTGCGGAGGTCCGGGTCCCCGGCCAGCTCTGCCAGCGCATCGGAGAGCGCCTTCGGATTCCTTCGTTCGACGACGATTCCCGTGACGCCGTTCTCCACGTTTTCGGGCAACCCGTCGGCGTCCGTGCAGACGACCGGAAGCTCCATGGCCTGGGCCTCGAGAACCGCATTGCAGAAGCCTTCCGAAACGGCCGCATGCAGGAACACGTCGGCCGCCCGCATCTCGGTCCGGACGTCGTCCCTCGACCCAGCACCGAGCAGGGACACCCGGCCCTCGATATCGAGCTGGTGACGCGCGAAGCCGAGAGCGCCGAGGAATTCTCCGTCCCCGAGGATCCGGTATTCGCAATCGATCCCCTGATCGAGGAGCGCTCTCAACGCGACCAGAGCGTCTTCATAGCCCTTTTTCCACTCCAGCCGGCCCACGCTCAGGATGCGGAACGGGCCGGTGTCGCGCCGCCGAGCGTTGCCGGCCGGATCGAAGAAGGCAACGTCGATTGCCGGCGGAATGAGCACGTGGCGCTTCTCCGGGGGACAGCCTCTGCGCTGGGCGCGCCGCCAGAGATCCGCGCCGAGCAGGTGCAGAGCCGCGGCCCCGCGCCACACCGGCGCGTAGTAGGCCGGATCCTCCAGGCCGACGTAATTGAGGTCGTAGCCCCGGAAGCTCACCACGATCGGGCAGTCGAGGAACTCCCCGAGGTCCATGCGATCGACCGCGAGCGCGCCGAATTCGAAGTGCATGAGGTCCGAACGCAGGCGGATCAGCGCCGCGTCGAGGTAGAGCCGGCGGAACACCCCGAGGCCGAGGCGTCGGGCACGCACCAGGAACGCCACCGTCTTCGAAGGCGCATCGAAAAGGCAGCGCAGGAGCGCGAAGGGCATCAGGACGGCCGCCTTCCAGCGCGGGCGGTGAGGCCAGGACACGTGCACGCGATCCCGGACGCCCGGTACGCCCGAAAGCTGAGGGAAGCGAGACCACTCGGCCGCGTCGCTCCGATCGCAGACGACGTGAACGTCCCACCCCTGCGCGAGCAAGCCCAGAAACTTACTCACGACGAACGTCTCGGACACCCGCGGAAACGTCGGAACCACGAGCGCTATGCGATGCGGCAATCGCGCACCTTCTCGAGCAGGGTCACGAAGTCATGCACGTGGGACGTCAGCGTGAACTGCCGGAGCACCCTCGCGCGGCCCGCGCGCGCCATCCGTTCCCGAAGAGCGGCGTCTTTCGCCAGCTTCTCGATCGCCGCCGCCATGGCGTCGGGATCGCGGACCGGGACGATGAACCCCTCGACGCCGTCGGTCACGCCCTCGCGCACGCCTCCGCAGTTGGTCATCACCACGGGCAGGCCGCAGGCCATGGCTTCGACGGCAGCATTGCAAAACCCCTCGCTCAGGCTCGGGAGAACGAAGATGTCCGACTGCTGCAGCCGGTCGCGTACGGCCACGGGCGAGAGCGCCCCGAGCAGGGTCACGTGATCCCACAGGTCGAGATCGTCGATCGTGTAGAGAATGCGCTGGCGCGCAGGACCCTCGCCGACGAGGGACAACGCGACGGGAATCCCTCGATCGAGGAGCTTGCGCACGGCCTGCAGCGCGTACGTCGCCCCCTTGACCCACACGAGCGAGCCGACCTCGACCAGCCGCAGAACCGGCGAAGGCTCCCGGGTCTCGGGCGGGACGAAGAATTCCGGATCGATGCCGGGATGGATCACGCGCGCCTTCGTCGGATCCAGCCTGAATCGCTGCGCCTCCCGCTCGATTGCCCCGGAAATGCAGTGGACGGCGGTGGCTTTTTCGAACGTGGCCGGCAGGCCACGCGCCACGCCGCGCTTCGGATCGTACGGGGCCACGTTGACCTGCGACCCCCGACAGCTGACGAGGACCGGAATCCCCAGGTCGAAGAGCGGGAGGTGGTCGATGGCCGCCGAGTTCCACGGGAAGTAGAGCACGTCGCAAGAGACCCCCGCAAAAGGCAGGAGACGGTTGAGCGTCCGCAGGCGCGCCCTCAGTCCCCGGTCGGCCCTGGAACGCCGCAGGAACAGGCGCAGGTCGCGCGGGGACTTCAGCAGGGCTCGGAGGAAGAGCCAGGTGAACCGGACGACGCGCAAGAGCACGGGCCCGCTCCAGTCGCGCGTGCGAAACGCTCGGAGTCCGGCGTTGAAGAACCAGTCCTGGTCCGGAGCGCGGCTGAAGGCAACCGTCACTTCGACGCCCGCGGCCGAGAGCCCGCGCATCAAGCGGCCCAGAAACGTCTGGGGCGGCCAGGAGGCGCCGACGACCAGAAGCCGAAGCGGCCTCTCAGCCATGGGCCTCGAGCCACGAGGACAGGGTCAGGAGCATGGACACCGTGTAGCCGCGGCCGTCCTCGAAGGGAGCCGCGAAAAAACTCACGAGAAGCGCTCGGAGGTCCTCGGCGGAGACGAGCTCGTGAAGCTTCGAGCCCGGCTTGAGCAGCGCGCCCTCGAGATCGCGCCGGCCCCGCTCGGACAAAAACTGGACCTCCCAGTTGCGCTCCGGGGGCCGGCTGGATCGCAACAGCCTCGCCGCTTTCTTCAGGGCGCGGCTCGGAAGCAGCAGCGTGTCGAAATAGCGATACCGGTAGAGGTTCGTGTCGAACGCGTGCCACTTGATCCGCGCGAGGTCCGGAGCAAAGCGTTTGAGATAGTCGATCTGCAGACGGCGGCCGGAGACCATGGCGCTCGGCACGGTCGCAAAGAAGTCCGTCAGGCGCGTGTCGTAAAAGGGCAGCCGGGGGAACGCTGCCGCCTGAAACATCCGGATGCTGGCCAGGGTCCAGCGAAACGACCACTGTTCGGTCTTGAAGGCCTTGACCCGGAAGTCGGGATCCTCGATCGCTCCGACGCGCGCCAGTTCCCCGCCGACCAGCTCCCGGAGCAGCGGATCGGGCGGCTGGCCGAGCCGCGGCGCCGCAATCACGTCGAGCAACCAGCGACGCCCTCGCTTCGCGATCTTGCCGAAGGCATGCTCGAGAACCTCGGTCTCCGAAGCGGACGAGCGTCCCTCGAGACCCATGCCGTCCAGCCAGACGTCTCCCCAGTGCGCCGCGATCACCGCGTCCGCCTCGCGGCCGAGGAGCCCGGCGACCGCCGCCTGTCTCGACTGCGTGATGTCCTGGAATCCTTCGACGCAGGACAGGATCGTCCCGATCCGATCGAACAGGTAAGGGCCGATCGTCATCGCCTCGAACGGCAGACGGCGGGCCGAAGCGACCTGCTGCGCGATCCGGGTCTCGACCGAATCCTCGGTGTAGCCGTAGGAATACGACCAGAGTCGAGCCGCGCCGGCTGGCCGATCGCCGCGCGTCAGCGCCGCCACCGTCGACCGAGAGTCGAGGCCTCCCGAGATCGGGACGGCGACCCTGCCAGAGGCGGCCTGGTCGTCCAGAACCCGGTGCAGCGTGGCGCCGAGCTCTTCGACCGAGTCGGCGTAGGAGCGCCGGAGATCGGGAGCGTGCCGCCACTGCCAGTAACGCTCCTCGCGCCCTGGCCGCCCTCGCTCGTCGAAGACGAAGTGCGTCGCCGGACGGAGAATCCGCACGTCGTCGAAGAACGTGCGGTCCTGCGGAAAGAAACCGAACGCGAAGGACCCGGCGAGGCCGGTCCAGTCGAGCCGGCGGCGGGATACGGCGGCCGCCACCGCCGGGAAGCAGGTCCCCAGCGCGGCGCGCGAGCCGTCCGCCGCGAAATAGGCGTGCAGGGTTCCGAACCTGTCGGTCCAGGCGTGCCAGCGCCGCTGCGCTTCGTCCCATGCAAGAAGCAGCAGGTGGCCGTTGAGGTCTTCACCGGTACGCACGCCCGTCGCCACCTCGATCGCGAGAGCGCGCGAGGCCTGCTCGGTTTCCGCGCCGTAGACCTCGCCGAGCAGCCAGAGCTTCCAAGTCCCGGACGCGAACGCCCGAACGGGATACCCGCACCATTCAGAAGACCGCTCCTGGTAGACGAGGCTCCAGCCTGCGCCCTGAGCGTCGGCTTTCCACTGGCCGCCGGCAGCGGCGCGGCCCGGGAGCCGCTCCGTCGGCACGTCGCCGAACGCAACCAGCACGTCGCCCCAAACACCGGCGAGCTCCGGCCGCTGCCCGGCGGCGCTTCCCGGTGCGATCGAAGCCTCCGTCACGCCGCCCGCCTCGCCCCGGCGGCCCCGCCGAGGATCGAATCATAGAGATCCTCGTGGGCCCGGACCTCCGTCTCGATCGCGTAGTGTTCGCGAACCCGGGCTCGGGCGGCCTCCCCCATCGCACGGCGCTGGTGCGAATCCCGAGCGAGGCGCTCCAGCGCCAGCGCCAGGGCGGGCGCGTCGCGGGGCGGGACGAGGATTCCGCTTCGCTCGGGTTCCAGGATGTCGCGCGACCCCGGGATGTCCGTCGCGACACAGGCAAGTCCGCTCGACATGGCCTCGAGCAGCGCCACCGGGCAGCCCTCCATGCGCCACTGATCCCAGGTCGGCAGGGTAAAAACGTCCGTTTCGGCCAGCAGCGAGGGAACGTCCTGGACGTCCCCCAGGAACGAGACGCGATCCTCGAGCTTCGCCTCGCGGATCTGCTGCCGTAGCGCTGCCCCGTATTCCTGGTCGAGTTCCTTCCCGGCGAGCCAGAGCTGGACGCCCGGAACTCGGGCGAGCGCCGCGAGAAGCGTCGGATGCCCCTTGACCGCAACGAGCTGCGCGACGCAGCCGATGACGACGGTCTCCGGCGAAACGCCGAGCTTCTCCCGCAGGGCCAGCAGGCGAGGCAGGCCCGGGCGGAACCGCTCCGTGTCCACGCCCCGGGGCACCAGGACGGCCTTCTTCCGGAAGAGCGGCGAAGAGAAAAAGTCGCGCA
>DATMNJ010000097.1:0-10473 GCA_035569175.1 Thermoanaerobaculia bacterium
CGATCGGGCCATGTCCCAGACGCGCAGCCCGTTCCGCACGGTCGGATCGCTCGCCGACTACGCCCTGGCTCAGGTTTCGGAATCCGACCCGTCCTGACATGGCGAAGACGCCCCTCGCCCTGATCACGGGCTCGCGAAAAGGGATCGGGCAATTCCTGGCCCGTCACTTCGTGGCTCGCGGCTACACGGTCGTGGGCTGCAGCCGTGAACCGGCCGATTGGAGCCTCGACGGCTACGAGCACCGGGTGGTCGACGTCACCGACGAGCCCGGGGTCGTGGCTCTGTGCGGCGCCCTCCGCCGGGAGCGCGGCGCGCCGGCCGTCCTGATCAACAACGCGGGCATCGCCGCCATGAACCATGCCCTCCTCACGCCGTCGGCCACCGTCGAAGCGATCTTCCGGACCAACGTCCTCGGGACGGTCCTGGTCTCGCGCGAGGTCGCGAAGCTCATGCTCCCCGAGGGGTTCGGCCGCATCGTGAACTTCTCCTCGGTCGCGGTGCCTCTCCGACTCGAGGGCGAGGCCGCCTATGCGGCCTCGAAGAGCGCGGTCGAGACCTTCACGCGAATCCTCGCCCGGGAGCTCGGCCCGCGCGGCATCACGGTCAACGCGGTGGGCCCCGCACCCACCGAAACCGACCTCACGCGGCCCGTCGCCGCGGAGAAGATCCAGGACGTGATCGGCCGCCTGGCCGTCCGGCGCGCCGGCACGTTCGAGGACATCGCGAACGTCGTGGACTTCCTGGTCCGACCCGAGAGCTCCGCGGTGACCGGACAGACGATCTACCTCGGCGGTCCCTGATGCCGGACTGGCTGCGGGCCCGGTTCACCGAGGCCGGCGACGCGCCGGCGATCGTCTGGCACGACGAGGCCTCCTCGTACCGGTGGCTGCTGGAGCGCGCGGCGCAGTTCGCCGCCGAGCTGGAGGCGCGCGGCGTCTCGCGCGGGAGCGTGGTGGCGCTCGAGAGCGACTACTGCCCCGACGCATGCGCCCTCTTGATCGCGCTCATCGGGCGCGAGAACGTCGTCGTTCCCTTGACGTCCGACACGCGCGCGAATCGCGACCGGCTGTTCGAGATCTCCCGGGTCCGGCACGCGGTCCGCCTGCTCCCGGACGGCGGACGAGAGTACGCGCGGCTGTCCGGGGGCGATCATCTGCTCCTGGCCCGGCTGGCTGCGTCCCGGGATGCCGGCCTCGTGCTCTTCACGTCGGGCTCGACCGGGGAGCCGAAGGCCGCCCTCCACAGTTTCTCGCGGCTGCTCGAGAAATACCGTTCCCGGCGCCCGGCGCGGCGGACCCTCACGTTTCTCCTGCTCGACCACATCGGCGGCATCAACACCCTCTTCCACGTGCTGTCGAATGCCGGCTCGATCGTGACGGTCGGACAGCGCAGCCCCGACGCCATCTGCGCCGCGATCGAGCGCCACCGCGTCGAGCTGCTGCCGACCACGCCGACATTTCTCAACCTGTTGCTGCTCTCGGAGGCGATCGGCCGCCACGACCTGTCCTCGCTCAGGCAGATCACCTACGGGACCGAGCCGATGCCCGCGTCCACCCTCGAGAGACTGCACGCGGCGCTGCCGCAGGTGCGGCTGTCCCAGACCTACGGCCTCTCCGAGCTCGGAATCCTGCGGGCCCGTTCGGCGGCCTCGGATTCCCTCTGGGTCGAGCTCGGCGGGGAAGGCGTCGAGACCGAGGTCCGCGACGGCATCCTCTGGATCCGGTCGCCGTCGGCGATGCTCGGCTATCTCAACGCCCCGAGCCCCTTCGACGCCGAGGGCTGGTTCAACACCCAGGACGAAGTCGAGACCGACGGTTCGGCGTTCCGGATCCGGGGCCGGAGGTCCGAGATCATCAACGTCGGAGGCGAAAAGGTCTATCCCGCCGAAGTCGAGAGCGTGCTCCTCGAGCTCGCCAACGTGCGGGACGTCGCCGTCCGCGGCCAGTCCAATCCCATCACCGGCCAGATCGTCGTCGCCCGCGTGAATCTGACGGAGCCCGAGTCATTGGACTCGCTGCGCCGCCGCGTCCGCGAGCACTGCCGTTCGCGCCTGTCCCCCTTCAAGGTCCCGGCGCGCGTCGAGATCGCGGACGAAGACCAGTTCTCCTCTCGGTTCAAGAAGACCCGCCTCGATCGCAGCCCGGAAGACGCTCCATGACCCTCGGACCGGGCGGACCCGCGATTCCGTTCAACCGGCCGTCCTTCGTCGGCCGCGAGCGGCAGTACATGGACGAAGCCCTCGCGCTCGGCCACGTGTCCGGCGATGGGGCGTTCACCCGCAGATGCCACGATCTGCTGCGCGCGGAACTGGGCACGCCGTCGGTCCTTCTGACGACGTCCTGCACCCACGCCCTCGAGATGGCGGCGCTGCTTCTCGACATCCGGCCCGGCGACGAGGTCGTCGTCCCCGACTTCACGTTCGTATCGACCGCCAACGCCTTCGTTCTGCGGGGCGCCCGGCCGGTCTTCGCCGACATCCGCTCCGACACGCTCAACCTGGACGAGCGGCTCCTCGAGCGACACCTCGGGCCCAGAACGCGCGCCATCGTTCCGGTCCACTACGCCGGAGTCGGCTGCGCGATGGGCGACATTCTCGCGATCGCGAAGAGCCGGGGTGTCGCGGTCGTCGAGGACAACGCGCATGGGCTCTTCGGCAAGCGGGGCGGCCGCTTTCTCGGCACGCAGGGTGCTCTGGCGACGTTGTCTTTTCACGAGACCAAGAATTTCAGCTGCGGCGAGGGCGGCGCCCTCCTGGTCAACGACGAGCGCTACGTCGCGCGCGCCGAGATCATCCGGGAGAAGGGCACCGACCGAAAGCGCTTTTTCCGCGGCGAGGTGGACAAGTACACGTGGGTGGACCTCGGTTCGAGCTACCTCCCGTCCGACCTGCTCGCGGCCTACCTGCTCGGCCAGCTCGAGCAGAAGACCGCGGTGCTCGCGGCCCGCCGCAGAATCTTCGCGAGCTACCGCGAGGGACTCGCCGCATGGGCCGAGATGGAAGGCGCCGCCCTGCCGACCATCCCGGCCGATTGCGAACCGAGCTACCACATGTTCTACGTCGTCATGCCGACCGCCGACGCGCGCGCCCGGCTGATCGCGAGCCTCAAGTCCCGGGGCATCCTCGCCGTCTTTCACTACCTTCCGCTCCATCTCTCGGAAATGGGCCGCCGGTTCGGCGGACGCCCCGGGGATTGCCCGGTCTCCGCATCGGTCAGCGAGCGGCTCGTGCGCCTGCCCTTCTACACGTCGTTCGGCGAAGCCGATCAGCGGCGCGTCATCGACGCCGTCTGCGAATTCCGCTGACCCGCCCGTCCATGGCCGACGATTCCCCCGGGCCCGCGAACCTGACGGTCTTCGAGTCCGCGCCGGCCGCGTCGGACGAGTTCGACATCTCGGACCCGGAGCTGTTGGGCATGCTCGAGGCCAGCCAGCGCACCCACTTCTGGTTCACCGCCCGCAATCTCCAGATCGCGGATTTTCTCCGCAGGGACGGGGCGCCGCCCCCGCGGCGCGTGCTCGAGGTGGGATGCGGTACCGGCACCGTGCTCTCGAGCCTCCGGAGGGCCGGGTACGACGCCCTCGGCGTCGAGATGCACGCCGAGCTCGCCCGGCGCGCCGCCGCGGCCAATCCCGCCGGTCGCATCTACTCGCTCGACGTTCGCCGGCCGCCCGCGGAGTTTCTTCGCGAGGGCCCGTTCGAGGTGGTCGGCGCCTTCGACGTCGTCGAGCACCTCGAGCAGCCGGAGGAAGCCCTTCGAGCCTGCGCGGGCCTCCTGCGGCCCGGAGGTCTGCTCGTCGGGACCGTTCCCGCCCTTCCGAGCCTCTGGTCGGACTACGACGCCCACGCCGGCCATCGGCTGAGATACGACGCGGACGCGATTCGGGCCCTCTTCGAAAGAGCTCTCCTGCCCGTGCCCCGTGTTTCCTACTTCTTCCAGGTCCTGATCCCGGCCATGCTCGGCCGACGGGCGCTCATCGGGCGGAGAGGTTCGCAGGACGTGAGGCAGCGGCGCGCCGCCCAGCATCTGGCGCTCGACACGCCGGGGCCGTTCTGGAACCGGGCTCTCGCTTCCGCGTGCGGGCTCGAGCGGTGGGTCCGACGGCTCCTGCCGCTCGTGGACGGCATTCCGGGAGCGTCGCTCTGGTTTTCGGCCCGGATTTCCAACCCCGACGCCTTCAGAGAGGCGACGCCACCCACAGAACGTACTGGTGGTAGATCGTGAACTCCCGCTTCTCCCGGAGCCGGAAGCGCCGTTCGAGCGCCTCGCGGAGCTGATCGCGCGTTCGCGGGTGCCGCCCCCGGTCGTACCGCCAGAGCCACTTCGAAACGGCACGGTCCTCGTTGCGAAGGGCGTCGAGGAAGAGCAGGGTCCCCGAGGTGACGCGGCCGAGCTCGGCCACGACGCTCTCGAGCTGTCCGTCGTCGAGGTGATGCGAGACGGCCACACAGACGCTGACGTCGAAGGCGCGATCGGGGAACGGCAGACGGGAGGCGTCGGCGGCCGCGGCAAAAGAACCTCGCCCGCTCCGGCGAAGCGCCACGAGCGGGCGCGGGTCCAGGTCGACGAACACCGCTTCGCGGCCGAGCCTCGAGGCGAATCCGCCGTCGGCGCTGCCGACGTCGAGCAGGCGCCCCGCGGGCAGGTTCGCGAGAGCCTCTCTCAGCCGCGCCGCCACCCTTCCCTGGCCCGCGAGTGCCTGGACCAGCCCGTAGACGGACGGGCGCGAGACGAGGGACGCGGCCAGCCGCCGCGTCCACGTCACTGCCCGCCGCCTTTCCGAGTCCCGAGAAGGAAGCGCGGGGTCGCGCGCGCCGGGGTTCCGGCGGCGCGGAACGGCTCGATCCGATAGTTTTCGTCGATCCATTTTCGAAGGCTCTGGCCGTAGTCTTCCCCGAAGAGGCCGCGGTCGTACTCGCTCACCGGCCGGCGCCAGAGCACGATCGCGGCGGGTCGGGCGCGGACAAGCTCCTCGAGCACGGCGGTCTCGTTGCCCGCGGTGAGGTAGCCGGGCAGGAACAGCTTGTGCCGGATGGGATTGTGTCGGCCCGACACGAGGTTCAACACTTCGCCCTCCGGAAAAACGACGAGGCCATCCGCGTCTCCTGTCCGGTCGCGGACCGTGCGGCCGAGCTCCTCGATCTCGCGGGCGAGCTCCGGGCGGCCGGAGAGCATGCCGCCCGTGCCCTCGAGCGGGATCGACTCGATCGCGTGATACTGCCACGCGCGGCCCGCAAACCCGAGGACGACGAAAGCCGCGACCGTCCAGCCGAATGCGGCCCCGAGCCGACGCCGCACCGCAGCCCGGGGCGACGCGGAGGCCATCCGCAGCAGGCCCGCCGCACAGACGAACGCGAACAGGAGCGGCGGCCCGACGTAAGCCGAGTCTCCAATGTGGAAAGGGCGGCGGTAGGAGAGCAGGAGGCCGAGGCTTCCACACGCGACGAGAACGGCAGCGGGACCGCCGCGCCGGCGCCAGAGTCCGGCCACAAGGCCCGCGAAGCAGACGAGGGGTGCGGCGCTGAAGAGCACGGCCCCGCCCGCTCCGCCGAGCAGCGCGGTCCCGACGAGGACGGCTCCGGCGGCCGTCAGCATCTTGATGAACCCCGCGCGTCCGGCCCCGCGCGGCGTCGCCAGCAGCCCGGCGACCAACACGACTCCGGACCACATCGCAGCCGAGTAGAGAAGCTCGAGGCTGCCGCTCCTCCAGTCCGGCAGGCCGGAGAACGCAACGAGGAAGTGGCGCGTCTCGGGCGGCAGCCCCGTCAGCAGCACGTGGCCGTCGGTCACGACAGCCGCGCGTCCCGCCTTCCAGACGAAGAGCCCGAGCCCCCCCGCAAAGACGGCCACCGCCCCGATCGCCACTCCGACCGCGTCCCGGAGGCCGGCCTCCCGACGCCGGGATCGCACGAGGCAGGCGAGCCCCGCGGCCCCCATCGCCACCAGGCCCCACTCGGTGCGGCAGAGTCCCGCCAGACCGGCGCACGCGCCGGCGGCGATCATCCACAGGTCCCGGCGCGAGCGCGGCGCGCCTGAAGCAAGGGCGACGGCCGCGAGCGCGAAGCCCGCGGCGTGCCAGATGCGATAGCCCATCCCGAGAAGCGCGCCTCCCGCGTTCGGCATGAAGACGAGCGCCGGAATCGCCAGCGCCGTCCAGACCGATGCGGCGCGCCGGCCCGCCACCCGGCGCAGGACCAGGTACAGCGCAGCGAGAACACCCGCCGCCGAGACGGCGCCGGCGACGACGAGGGCCGGAAACCCGGACCCGAAGACTCGCAGGAACGCGGCCTGGAAGTACGGCGTGAAGGGTCCGAACCAATAGACGACGTCTCGGTAGAGAAGCTCGCCGCGCGCCAGGGCGTCCGGCACGATCCATTCGCGGCCCGAGTCGATGAGCGCGTCCGACCACTTGCCGCGGGAGACGATGAACAGCCCGACGGTCGCGGCCGCCACCGCCGCGGCCGCGAAAACGAAGCGCCCGCGTCTCACGTCACGACCGCCCGCCGCAACGACGCGCGAGACGCGGATCAGCGGTCATGGCGACGGCTCACGGAGCGGCGGGACCCGGGCTCACGCGCTCGCCCTGCTTGTACACGGCGGCGATCCGGCGCACGTTCCGAACGTCGGCGAGCGGATCGCGGTCGAGCACGAGGAAGTCGGCCCTCCGGCCGGCCTCGAGGGTGCCGTGGCTGGCCTCGATCGCGAGCGATCGCGCCGCGGTCTGCGTGCCCGCCCGGATCGCCTCGAGCGGCGTCAGGCCGGCCTTCACGTACAGGTCCATCTCGACCGACACCGCCAGCCCGGGAAAGGCCCACATGTCGGTGCCGAGCGCGACGGGAACGCCGGCGGCATGGAGCCGGCGCAGGTTTTCGCGGAGCCCCGGCAGACGGCGTTGCACGTTGGCGAAGTTCGGATAGCGCTCACGGTAGCCGGCCACGTAGTCGGCCCCGCGCAGCCTCGCGACGGCCGCGGGAGGCAACCCGCCCGGCCCGGCGACGACGGGATCGGCCAGGATGCCTTCCACGAAGGCACGCGTGTCGGCCAGAAACTCGAAGACGTCCATCGTCGGGACGTAGGCAATCGCACGGCGCCGCATGTCTCGGATGGTCTCCTCGCCGAGGGGCTCGAGAACGCCGTGCGCCAGGGCCGTCGCGCCGTCCGCGATCGCCTCCTTCGCATCCGCGAGCCCGGGCGCGTGCACGATCGCGCGCAGGCCCTGGCTTCGGGCCTCGTCGAGGAGGGCCCGAGCGACTTCGGGATCGATCCGGGGCAGTGACGGCAGCGGAGCGCGGCACCAGGCCATGTCGTCGAGCATGAGCTTGATTTCCCGGGCGCCGAGCGCCTTCGCCTCGCGCACCGACGCTCGGGCCGCCTCGGGCGTCGCGGGAAAGCGGTCGAGGTGCGCATCGGGCGGCTCGCCCCTGCCCCACCAGCCGCCCCTGACCGTGAAGATCGGAGCGCTCGGGAACACGTCCGGCATGCCCGAGCCCGGCAGGGCCGCGCGGCGTGCGATCTCCTGGGACGCGGCCACGTCTTCGGCCATCAGGCGCACCGCCGTGACGCCCCAGCGCAGCATCTGAAAGAGGTCCTCGTCCGATTCGGCGTGGACGTGGGCGTCCACCAGGCCCGGAACGATCCACTTCCCCGCGAGCGAGACCGAGACGGCGCCCGCGGGCACGGCGTGGACCGCTTCGAACGTCGCGGCCCCGGCGTACGTGACGCGGCCCTCGGCGACGACGAGCAGCGCGTCGCGGACGGGCGGCGCCCCGGTCCCGTCGATGAGGGTGCCGCCCCGAAAGGCGATCACGGCGGCCAGCAGGCTCGATCCGCGCAAGGCTGAGCGCTGAGGACCCGGCCGCGGAGGGCTACTTGGCGTCGAGCGCGTGTTCCTTTTCGCGCTCTTCCTCTTCGATCTCGACCGGGTAGATGCCCGTGAAGCAGGCCGTGCAGGTCGCCTGCTGAGGCCGTCCGAAGGCGTCGAGCATTCCCTCGACCGAGAGATAGCCGAGGCTGTCGGCGTCGATGAACCGGCGGATCTCCTCGACCGTCTGGTTGGCGCCGATGAGCTCGTCCCGTGTGGGCGTGTCGATGCCGTAGTGGCAGGTGTTCACGGTCGGCGGCGACGAGACCCGCACGTGGACTTCGCGCGCGCCGGCCTCACGGATCATCTTGACGATCTTGCGCGACGTCGTGCCCCGCACGATCGAGTCGTCCACCAGCACGACGCGCTTGCCCTCGACGATCTCGCGGACCGGATTCAACTTCACCTTGACCCCGAAGTGGCGGATCGCCTGCTTGGGCTCGATGAAGGTGCGGCCCACGTAGTGATTGCGCACGAGGCCGAGGGCGAACGGAATGCCCGATTCCTCGGCGTATCCGAGGGCCGCGTACATGCCGGAGTCGGGCACGGGAACCACGACGTCGGCCACGGCCGGATGTTCCCGGGCGAGGCGGCGTCCGAATCCCTGGCGCGACGCGGCGACGCTGCGGCCGAAGACCATCGAGTCCGGCCGGGCGAAGTACACGTGCTCGAAGACGCAGGGCGTCGAGATCGGGAAGGAGAAGCGGTGCGAGGTGAAGCCGTCGCGCGAGAGCTGGACGATCTCGCCCGGCTCGACGTCCCGCTCGTAGCGGGCGCCGATCAGGTCGAAGGCGCAGGTCTCCGAGGCGACGACGGGCGATCCCTCGCGCATGCCGAGCGAGAGGGGCCGGATCCCGTTCGGATCGCGGGCCGCGAAGATGCCCTCCCGGGACAGGATCACCAGCGAATAGGCGCCGCGCACTTCGAGCAGCGCCTCGGCGATCGCTCCGGCGAGCGTCGGGGCCTGGGACCGCGCGATCAGATGAACGATGACCTCGGAGTCGGACGTCGTCGTGAAGAGCGCGCCCTTGGACTCGAGGTCGGCGCGGATTTCGCGGGCGTTGACGAGATTGCCGTTGTGGGCGAGGCCGATGGGCCCGCGGCCCGTGGCGAACACGATCGGCTGAGCGTTGGCGAGCAGGGAGGCCCCGGCGGTCGAATACCGCACGTGGCCGATCGCCGTGCGCCCCGGCAGGCGGGACAGGCGCGCCTCGTCGAAAACGTCGGCGACGTACCCCATCTCGCGCTCGACGTGGATCTCGCCGCCCTCGAGCGACGCGATTCCGGCCGACTCCTGGCCTCGGTGCTGGAGGGCGTAAAGGCCGAGGTAGGCAAGATTCGACGCGTCTTCCGAATCGCAGACTCCGAAGACGCCGCATTCGTCGGAGAAGCCGCTCCGGTCACCCATTGGAAGATCATCTTAACATTGAGAACGCGCGACTTAATCCCGACGGGGGGGTAACCCGGGCAGGGCGCAGATCGTCCAATCTGCGAGGTGCCCATGACATTCCCCCGGTTTCGCCTCCTCGCGGGTTTCGCCGCCGCCGGCGCCCTCGCGCTGACCGCCGCCGCCGACCAGAAGCCCGCCGCGCTCACCTCGCGCGAGCAGGCGCTCCACGTCCTGAACCGGCTCGGCTTCGGCCCTCGGCCGGGCGACATCGACCGCGTCCTCGCGATGGGCGTCGGTGCCTACGTCGAACAGCAGCTGCATCCGTCCCGGATCCCGGACGGCCCGGTCGAGGCGCGGCTGGCGGGCCTTCGCACGCTCGGGTTGTCCAACGCGGAGCTCGTCGCGCAGTTCGAGATCCCGCTGCGCGAGGCGAGAAAACGGCTCAAGGCCGAGAAAGCGTCCATGGGCGCGAACGCCGAAATCACCAATTCGGATGCGGACGCCGCGGACCTCGCGAAGCTCGGCGCCCTGATCCCTCCCGAGAGCCGCCCGCGCCGGATCCTCGAGGACCTGACGCAGGAGCGCCTCCTGCTCGCCGCCGGATCGGAGAGGCAGTTGAACGAGGTCATGGTCGATTTCTGGATGAACCACTTCAACGTGTACGCCAACAAGGGCCTCGACCGGATCTTCATCGCGTCCTTCGAGCGCGACACGGTCCGTCCCCACATCTGGGGCCGTTTCGAGGACCTGCTGCTGGCGACGGCCCGGTCGCCCGCGATGCTCGTCTACCTCGACAACGCGCGGTCGGTGGCCGACGAGGAGCACCGCCCGGCGGGCTTTCCGAGGGCGCGCGGCGCCGGCGCCAGGGGCCCCTCGGGATTGAACGAGAACTACGCCCGCGAGCTGATGGAGCTCCACACGCTCGGCGTGGACGGCGGCTACACCCAGAGAGACGTCACGGAGCTCGCGCGCGTGCTCACGGGCTGGTCGATCGGAGCGCCCCGGGCCGAACGCGCCGGCATGGCCTTGCGTCCGGGCCGGGCCTCGCGGCAGGAGCCCGAGGAGCCGGGCAGCTTCGTCTTCCGGGCGCGCCTGCACGATGCGGGGGAGAAGACGGTTCTCGGCAGGCGATTTCCTTCCGGGGGCGGCATCGAGGAGGGCGAGGCCGCCCTGCGCCTGCTCGCCCGCGAGCCCGCGACGGCGCGCCACCTCGCCTAAGAGCT
>DATMNJ010000098.1:0-10384 GCA_035569175.1 Thermoanaerobaculia bacterium
GGCGGCACGGGCGCCCAGCCGATGTAGTCGTCGGTATACGCCCACGTCACCCATGCGGGCGCCCACACGGTGCCGGGGGCCCAGACCCAGCCGTAGGAGTCGACCCACGCCCACGCGCCGTAGTGGCACGGGACGTCGCCCCATGGATCGTCGGAGACCCAGGTCCAGCCGTAATCGGTATAGGCCCACTGGCCGTCCACGTAGGGGGCCCAGCCGGTCGCCACTCTGGGAACCCATACGTTGCCGACCGATCCGGCGACGACCCAGCGGCCGTAGGGCGTCAGATGCTCGTGAAAAACCGTCAGGCTCACCGCGCCCGACGCGAACGCATCGTGCGGCACGATCGCGGCGCTGACGAATGCGACGAGAGCGAGGGCAAGGAATCGAGTTCGAACTTGCATGGCACCTCCGGACAGGGACAGTGCAATTTAGGTGCCACCCGGGGCGCGGTTTTGAGGGCGTGCGTCAGGCCCTGCGCTCGCCCTGCGGGACCGGCACGAACGCCTCGCAGTCCCGCACGGGCTGAGGCGGATACCGCTTCAGGATCGGGCAGCGGATGAACGTCGAGCGCTCGGTCCGGATGTACTGCGGCGGCGCGGCGCATCGGTGACAGAGGCTGTCCGGAAACGGCTGCCGCTGCTCGTCGCCGTCGGTCTCGTCCGTCACCACACGCGGACGCGGGCCTCCGGGCCGAGGTAGAGCGCCTGCCCGGGCTGGACGTCGAAGGTCGCGTACCAGGCGTCGAGGTTGCGCACGGTGTCGGCGCGGTACGGGCCCGGGGCGTGGCCGTCGGTCATCAGCTGGCTGCGCTGCGCCTCGGGGCGCGACTTGCGCCGCCAGGCCTGCCCGAACGCGATGAAGAAGCGCTGGTCCGCGGTGAATCCGTCGCGGGGCGGCGGGGGCGATGCCTTGAAGGCCTCGCGGTATCCGTCGAAGGCGGCCGAGACGCCCGCCACGTCGGCGATGTTCTCCGAGAGCGTCAGCTTGCCGTTGACGTGCAGCCCCGGCAGGGGCTCGTACGCGTCGTACTGCGCGGCCAGCCGCTCGGAGGCAGCCTTGAAGTGCGCGAGGTCCTCCGGGGTCCACCAGTTCACGAGGCGCCCGTCGGCGTCGAACTGGCTGCCCTGGTCGTCGAAGCTGTGGCTGATCTCGTGGCCGATGACCGCGCCCATGGCGCCGTAGTTCTGCACCGGATCGCCGGCGGCGTCGAAAAAAGGTGGGTTCAGGATCGCCGCCGGGAAGTTCAGGGCGTTCTGCAGCGGCAGGTTCACGGCGTTGACCGTCTGCGGCGTCATGGCCCACTCCGTCTTGTCCACCGGCTTGCCGAGCCTGGCGAGCGCCGCCCGGTAGTCGAAGAGCTCGGAACGCTCCGCGTTGCCGAGCGCGTCGTCCTGCGCGATCTTCAGGCCGGCATAGTCGCGCCAGTGCTCGGGATACCCCACCCCGACGTACAGCGTCTCGAGCTTGGCTCGCGCCTTCGCCCGGGTCGCGGGCGCCATCCAATCGAGCGCGTCGATGCGCCGGCGGAAGGCGGCAACGATGTTCTTGACCATCGCCTCCGCTTGCGCCTTCGACTCCGCCGGAAAGTAGCGGTCGACGTACAGTTTGCCGACGGCGTCGCCCAGGGCACCGCTGGTGGCGGCGACGGCGCGCTTCCACCGGTCGCGCGGCTTCGGTGCTCCCGTGAGGGCCGTGCCGTAGAACCGGAACCGTTCGTCGGCGAACGCCTGCGGCAGCAGCGCCGAGGCGCGATCGATCGCGCGAAACGCCAGGTAGTCCTTCCAGGCTTCGAGGGGCTCGCTGGCCGCGAGGGCCGCCAGGCCAGCCGTCGCCGTCGGGTGCCAGACCATGATCATCGGCTGGGAGGAGAGGCCCGCGGCCGCGAAGTACACCGGCCAGTCGAGGCCCGGCGCGCGCGTCGAGAACTCTCCGAGGGGCCACGGATTGTTCGCCTTGAGCACGTCCACCGAATCGGTCCGGCTCACGTGGGCGTCGGCGATCTTTCGTTCGAGACCGTAGATCCGCGCGCCGCGGGTCTCGGCGTCCGGCAGCTTGGCCAGCTTCAAGACGGCCACGATGTGCGACCGGTACTTCCCCTGGAGCTCCACCGATTTCTCGTCGGTTTTCCGATAGGTGTCCCGGTCGGGCATGCCGAGGCCCCCCTGGAGCAGGTAGGCCACGTTGCGGTTCGGGTTGGAGAAATCCGGCGCCGCCCAGAGTCCGAACAGCCGGTCGGTGTGAAAGTTGGTGCGGTTGAGCGCGTCCACGTCGGCGCGCAGGCCTCCGCCGAGCACGCGGGCAAGCGAGGTGCCGTCGGCGATCGCCGCGATCGCGTCGAGCTCGCCCTGAACCGGAGCCAGCCCGCGCTTCTCGATCGCGGCCTCGTCCATGTAGGCCTGGTAGAACGCGCCGACGAGCGCGGCGGAGGAACCAGCCGGCGCCTTCGACCGGGCCGCCTGCTCGATGAGTCCCTGCGTGCGTTTCGTGACCTCTTCGTCGATGATCGTGAACGCGCCGTAGGTCGAGCGATCCGCGGGAATCTCGGTCACGGCCATCCATCCGCCGTTGGCATAGCCGTAGAAGTCGTCACCGGGCCGGATCGACCGATCCATCCCGGCGACGTCGACGCGGTAGGCCGGCGTCGCCGGTTCGGCGCCGTTGAGCGGCCCGACGCCGGGCGCGACCAAGACGAGCGCGAGCAGCGCGAGCTTGAGCGGTTTACGCAAGGTCCCTCCCTTTCGGCGAGATCCGCCGCCCGGAAGCCTATACCCCCGCTCGCGCCGAGGGAGCTATCGCGGCGAGGAGGCCAGCAACTCGGCCAGCTTGTCGTAGCTGTGCCCGACACCCTCCTCCATGGGCGACTTCAAGACCCCGTCTCGGGCCTCGCGTGACCCGTACCGGATCGTCTGGGTGATCGTCGTCGCGCCGCCGCTTTCGACGAAGACGACCGTGCCCACGGCCTCCCCCGGATACCAGGGATCGTCGAACTGCTCGGTGGCGACGACGCGCTCGGGAACCACGATCTCCCGGTAGACGCCGCCCATCCCCATCAGGTCCCCGTTGCGGCTGTTGCGCCACACGTAACGGAATCGGCCGCCGACGCGCAGGTCGATCTCGCAGACGTCCAACGACCATTGGGGCGGCCCCGAGAGCCAGCGCTTGAGCAACTCCGGCGTCGTCCACGCCTCGAACACGAGGCGGCGCGGTGCGTCGAAAGTCCGCGTCATCGCGATCTCCCGATCGCCCGGCGCGGTGACGGTGAGGGCTCCCGCGTTTCTCATGGCTGTTTCCTCCTCTTTCTGTTTCTCCGGAGCGGCCCGCCTCGAGCGGGGCCGCGCGTTTCCCGGGTTTTCAACTCGCCGAGCAGGTCGTCGAGGCGCTGGAAAGCCGCCTCCCAGTACTCGCGGTAGGTTTCCAGCCACCGCGTGGCGTCGGCGAGGGGTGCCGCCTCCAACCGGCGCGGCCGCCGCTGTGCATCGCGGCCCCGCAGGATCAGCCCGGCATGCTCGAGCACCTTGAGGTGCTTGGAGATCGCGGGCTGGCTCATCGCGAACGGCTCGCAGAGCTCCGTCACCGAAGCCTCCCCCGAGGCCAGCCGGGCCAGGATCGCCCGCCGCGTGGGATCGGCGAGCGCCGCGAACGTCGCGTCCAGACTCGGCGCGGCCGGTTCGGGCGAGGCCTGCACGTTCATAACTAATTAGTTATATACATGACACCCGGACCCGGCGTCAAGGCATCGAAGGTCGAGATTGGAAACGCTCAAAACCTTCAAACCGCGCCCTCGTATCTCCTCTTGTAGACAGTCAACAGGAACCGTGCTGAAGGAGGACCCATGAGACGAAGAGACTTCCTGATGGGGTCGGCGACGGCGGGACTCGTGGCCGCGCTGCCGCGATCGGTTCTCGGAAATGCCATCTCGAGTGGCGCGCCGAAAGGCAAGGCGCCCAAGGCGCCCGCTGCCCCGCTGCGGCCGCCCTCCCGCGGCAGTATCCCCGTCGCCTTCGTCATCTCGGAGGGCGCGGTGGTGATCGACTTCGCGGGGCCGTGGGAGGTCTTCCAGGACGTGTACGTGCCGTCGCGCAGCGCGGACATGGACGACCAGATGCCCTTCCGCCTCTACACGGTGTCCGACGCCGTCAAGCCCCTTCGAGTCTCGGGAGGACTCCAGGTCGTGCCGGATTACACCTTTGAAAACGCCCCCAAACCGAAGGTCATCGTCATCCCCGCCCAGAGAGGCGGCCCGGCGGCGGCGGACTGGATCCGCAGGTCCGCGTCCGGCGCCGACGTCACCATGTCGGTGTGCACCGGGGCAATGCTGTTGGCGGCCACCGGCCTGCTGTCCGGCAAGGCCGCGACGACGCACCACGGGTCCTACAAGACGTTTGCCGCGCGCTACCCGGACATCACGGTCGAGCGAGGGGTTCGCTTCGTCGACAACGGCAATCTCGCCAGCGCCGGAGGCCTCTCCTCCGGAATTGACCTGGCCCTGCACGTCGTGGAGCGGTATTTCGGCCGCGAGGTTGCCACGGCGACCGCCTATCAGATGGAGTACCAGGGCGAGGGGTGGCTCTACCCCGCTTCGAACGCCGTCTACGCCAAGAGGCCCGTCTCCACCGAGGCCCATCCCCTCTGCCCGGTCTGCGACATGGAGGTCGACCCGAAAGCGGCTCCGAAGTCGGTGCTCAAGGGCAAGACGTACTTTTTCTGCTCCGACGACCACAAGAGCCAGTTCGACGCGGCTCCGCAGGCGTGGCTCGAACCCGCGAAGTGACGAGAGGTCCAGCCGGAACGAGACTGCGACGCGGCCTCGGCGCGGCTGCTCGAGACGCTATTTCGCGAGCAACCGGTCGATCTCGCGCCGCACGTCCTCGATCTTGACCTCGTGGTCGGGCTCTTTCCAGAGAGTCTTGCCATCGACCGAGCGGATGACGATGCCGTGGCTCTCGAAACCGAGAGCCCGGATGATCTTCACGTTTTCCTCGGTCGTCGCGTCGAGATTCTGACCCCGGACTCTTCCCTTGTATTCGCTCTCCAACCCGCTCACGGCGGGCTTGATCTTGGCGCAGATCGGTCAACCGGGCAGGTAGTAGTAGGTGACTTCGAGGACTCTCTTCTCCTCCGGGATCGCCAGGGCCGAGGCTGCCAGGAGAACGATCCAAGCCGCGCCGAGCAATCTGCGTCGAGTCATGCCTGCCTCCACGTTCTCCGCCAAGCCTACTCCCATTGGGGGCAGCTTTCGGAGGGCTGACCGCTACAGAATCAGCTCTGGATTCGGGTTACGGCCAAACGGCTCCACGCCCAGGCGCAGCGCCGCGGCCGCATAGGCCCAGAGGGCTTCCGGTGGGGGCGCGTCGAGAGGCGGTGACCCGTCCGGGCCCTGCGGTCCGGCGGTGCCCGTTCTGACGTACTTGCCGACGACCGTGGCCGTCCCGCCGGGCTCGTGATCGGACTGCGGAATCGTTCGGCTGAACTCCCCGACGAGGACCGTGACGACATTTCGTCCCGGCAGAGCGAGCATCCGGTCGAGAAACGTGTCCAGGGAGGGCGTGATGGGCGCCATGATGGCCCGCGCCTCGACGCCGGAATCGTCTTCGTGCGTGTCGAACTGCCGATCGTCGCGCCCCGTGTACGCGGGCTGCGCAAAGACCACACTCGTCCCCTCTCGCACGAGGAGCTCCGTGGCCGCGAAGGTCGAACGCTGGTCCCGCACGGCCGTCTGCTCGGTGGACATTCCGTACGCGGCGAGCGCTTCGGAAATCTCCTTCGGCGCCAGACGGCCGGTCGCACTCCCGATGTCGATGACGCGCTCGATCGCGATCCCATCCTCGGGCGGCGGATTCGGCGAGACCCCCACCGGGAACCCCAGGTCGTTCACGACGGCGCAACGAACCGGCGCGTCCGGCATCGCCGCCGCCAGGCGGAGAAGCTGGCTGCGCGAGCCCGTCTCCAGGACCGCGGCGCGAGCGTGCTCGTGTGGGCGGACGACGCCATGCCGGAAGTTGATCGATGCCATGTGCTCACGGGCAGCCGCCGGCAGCGCCCCCAGCGACTCCGCGTCCACGTAGAGACCGTTCCCCAATCCCCGCACGTTTCTCTCCGTCACGCCGAAGGCGCCGCTTCGCAGGAACGAGCCCGCACTGTTGAAGAGTCCGGCCGGGCCACCATTGAGCCAGAAGACGACCAGGGTCGCTCGTTCACTTCGCGTCCCCCGCACGAGTCCGCGCCAATCTCCGAACGCCAGCGCACCCCCGATCGCCGCCGCTCCTTGCAATGCCGCCCGCCGAGTCATCGATCGATCCTTCATGTGTCCGCCCTCCCCTGGTTCGAACGTCTCGCCGCGGAAAAGTATGGAGGGCTGACATCCGAACGTCCAAGATATTGATTTTATCGAAGCGATAAGAAATACTTATCATGTGGAGCTCCGGCATCTGCGCTATTTCCTGGCCGTCGCGGATGCGATGAGCTTCACCGCCGCCGCGAAGCGGCTCCGCCTCGCCCAGCCCGCCCTGTCCCAGCAAGTGCGGGCACTCGAACACGAGCTCGGAGTCGTCCTGATCGAGCGCGGGGCGCGAACGCGGGGACTCACCGAGGCCGGTTCGCGGTTCGCCATTCACGCCCGCCGGATCCTGCTGGAGGCCGAGGGCGCGGCCGACGAAATGGCGGCGTTCGCCGGGGCGCGCCGCGGCCGCGTCCGCTTCGGTTCGGCCCTGCAATCGCTGACGGAGGGCCGGCTGGCGGGACTGCTCGCGAACTTTCACCGGATCCACCCCGGGTTACGAGTCGCCTTTCGGGAAGCGCACACGCGCCCTCTGCTCGAATTGCTCGGCCACGGTCTGCTCGACCTCGCGCTGGTCCACGTCGGGGCAAACGACGCGTTTCCGGCTCTCCGGATCGATCTCGGAGGCGCCCCGGTGGAGATCGAACGCCTCTATGCGGAGCCCCTCGTGCTCGCCGTCGGTCCGCGACACCGGCTCGCGGCCCGTACCTCGGTCCGGTGGAAAGACCTCGCCGACGAGGAGTTCGTCTCCTTCGGTGCCGGTTCGACGGTACGCGAGCTGGTCGGGAAGGCCGCCCGGCAGGCCGGCGTGCAAATGCGGGCTCCGATTTCCGCGACGAATCTCGGCACGGTTCGCGCACTGGTTTCGGCCGGCCTCGGCGTGGCGGTCCTCCCCGAGACGGCCCTGACCCTTCCGGGCGCGCCCCTGCGAGGGATCCGCCTGACTGCTCCCGCTCTCTCGAGGGTGGTGGCGCTCGCCCACAACTCGATGCGCCACGAGAGCCCGGCCGCGCACGCCTTCCTCACGTTCCTGCGGGAGGGCTTGCGCCCCTAGCCGCGAGGTTCGACCGGAACTAGGGCGGTCCCTGACCGGGTGTCGCCGTCGATCGAGGCGCGTTCGGGGAAGGATTCAGGGGAAAGGGCGTCCGCGCGAACTGGACGCCTTCGAACGAGAAACGAATCGTCGTGAAGGTGCGCACGGCGCGTCCGCCCTTCCGGGCGGGCTCGAATCGCCACTGGCGCGCGGCCGACACCGCGGCGGCGTCGAGGTCCGAGCGGGTTCCTTTTTCCACGTCGACCTGCAACGGCAGTCCGTCTTCGGAGACGAGGACCCTCACGACGACGACTCCGCGCACGCGTTCTTTGAGCGCGCGCTCCGGATAGATCGGCATGATCTGCTCGATCGGCCGGGGAGCGAAGTCGACGGCCTTCGGCGCGACGAAGACCGCCGCTCCGATCGGCGAGGCCCGGGGCGTCGGGGCCACCGTCGGTGAGAAGCCCGCCGTCGGGCTGAGTGGCGACGTGGTCGGCCTCGGCGTCGCCGTACTGGATGGCGCGGCCGTCGAGGTGGCGGTCGCCGTGGCGGTTGGCGTCGCGGTGAGTGTGGCGGTGGGTCTGTTGGTCGCCGTCCTCGTCGCCGTCGCTGTGGCCGTCGCGGTGGCGGTCGCCGTCGCCGTTCTGGTCGGGGTCGCTGTCAGCGTCGCCGTGGGCCGGCTGGTCGCCGTCGCTGTTGCCGTCGCTGTTCGTGTCGGCGTCGCCGTCAGCGTCGCCGTGGGTCGGCTCGTCGCGGTCTTCGTCGCGGTCGCCGAGGCCGTGACAGTCGCCGTCGCTGTCGGCGTCGGCGTCGGCGTCAGAGTCGCCGTGGGTCGACTGGTTGCCGTCCGAGTCGCCGTCGCCGTGGCGGTCGCCGTGCCCGTGGTCGTCGCAGTGGCCGTCGCTGTTCGTGTCAGCGTCGCCGTGGGCCGGCTGGTCGCGGTCCTCGTGGCCGTCGCCGTGATCGTAACGGTCGCCGTCGCGCTGGCGGTCGGCGTCATGGTCGCCGTCTTCGTGGCGGAAGGCCGGGGTGTGTCGGTCATGGTTGGCAACGCAGTGGCCGTGCTCGTCCGGCTGGGGGTCGATGGAATCGGTGTCGCGCTCGCTGTCGGCGGCAGAGCAGTTGCCGTGGGGCTGAACGTCGGCGGCCGCGGGATCGGAGTGTCGAAGGAAGCCGGGGGCGCGCCTGACGGTGTCCGCGTCGGCGCGAGTGGCCAGGAGGGGGTCGCGGTCGCCGTCGCCCTCGGCGTCGACGGCCGGGTGCGCGTCGCGTTCACGGGAATCAAACCGAGCTCTCCCGCCAGTGCCGGGACCTCGAGAATCCGTTCCCGAGGGAACCGTTTCAGGAGAATGGACTGGAACCGCAGCCGCAAGTCCGGCTCGAGCGACGTCGCCTCGTAGTCCTGGAACCGCGCCTCCACCTGGAGGAAGCGTTCCAAGGTGATGTCGCGAGCGGGAGCCGTGCCCGCCGCATCCTCGGCGATCGCGATGCGCGCCAGGATCTCGAGGTAGCGGCCCGGATTCTCGAGAGACAGGAACCGGGCGACGCGCAGGTCCCGCACTGCCAGCGAGTAGCGTCCCGCACGAAAGTAGGCCATTCCGGACTGCAGGAACCGGACCTCGAGGTCCTCCTGACCTCTTGCGGCCTCGCAGACGAGCAGCAAGGCCAGCACCGCCGCACAGCGCCAGATTCCCCGCCCGGACCGCCCCAATCGACCTTGATTCGGCATCGCCGTTCGCCACCGTACCTCAGAGGCAATTCCTGGCTCCAGACTTTCTTCCGGTCGGCGCCGCTCGACTTGCCCGGGCGCCACCGAGGGCCCGCTGCAGTAGAGTCTCGTCCGATGATTCTCCGGGCGTTCCTATTGCTCGCGCAGGCGCTCGGCCCGACAGGTGGCTCGCAGGCTCTCGTGGGGGCCACGCTCCTCGATGGTCGCGGAGGACGGCCGGTCCCGCATGCGGTCGTCGTGGTGCGCGGGGGCCGCGTCGAGTGCGCGGGCGCAGGCTGCAAGGTCCCGCCCGCCGCCACCGTGACCGACGTCTCGGGCCTCTGGATCACTCCGGGGATCATCGACGCTCACGTTCACTTCTCCCAGACCGGCTGGGCCGACGGCCGCCCCGACTTCAGCGACGCGCGAGATCGCTTTCCCTACGAGAGAGTCGAAGCGGGGCTCGCCGCTGAGCCGGAGCGGTTCTTCCGCGCGGACCTGTGCTCCGGAGTCACGTCGGTCTTCGACGTCGGCGGATACCCCTGGACGATGGACATGGCGCGGCGCGAGAAGGACGATCCGGCGGCGCCGCGGGTCGCCGCGGCCGGGCCGCTCCTCTCGACGATCGACTTCTGGCTGAACCTGCCCGCCGAACGGCAGTTCCTCCATCTCAAGGACGAGGCGGCGGCGCGCGAGGACGTGAGATACCTGGCCGCCCGCGGCGCCGCGGCGATCAAGGTCTGGTACATCGTCGACGAACAGCACACCGTCGAGGCCTCCGCGCCTCTCGTGATCGCGGCGGCCGACGAGGCGCGCCGGAACAATCTCCCGTTGATCGTCCACGCGACCGGCCTCAAGGAGGCCAAGGTCGCCCTGAAGGCGGGAGCGAAACTCCTCGTCCACAGCGTCGGGGATGACGACGTCGACGACGAGTTCCTGTCGCTCGCGAAAAGGAATGGAACGATCTACTGTCCGACCCTGACGGTTCCCGACGGCTACCTGCGGGCCATGCGAGCCGCCGCCTCGAAGACGGCACCTCGCGTGGACGATCCCAACGGGTGCGTCGACGCCATGACCCTGGCCAACGTTGCGGCGTCGGCGACGCTGGCGCCTCCGACCCCCGAGAGGCTGGCGCGCGCGGAAAAGGGCATCGCCGAATCCAGGGTGCTGACCTCGGCCAACCTCAAGCGCGTCGCGGATGCTGGAATTCCGATCGCGATGGGAACCGACGCCGGCAACCCGCTGACGCTGCACGGGCCTTCGGTCTATGCCGAAATGGAGGCCATGCAGGCGTCCGGGCTGACGCCGATGCAGGTCCTGACGGCTTCGACGCAGGGCGGAAGCCTCGCGATGGGTTTGGAAGACG
>DATMNJ010000099.1:0-7779 GCA_035569175.1 Thermoanaerobaculia bacterium
CCGGCCGAGTACGCCGCCGTCATCCTCGCGGCGGCGATCCGGGAGGACTGGAAGGGGCCGCTCTTCCTCCAGGGCGATCACTTCCAGACGAATCCGAAGAAGATGAAGGAGAACGCCGAGAAGGAGATCGGAGCCATCGAGGCGCTGATCGAGGAGTCGATCCCGGCGGGATTCCTCCAGATCGACATCGACACGTCGACTCTGGTGGACCTCTCGCAGCCCACGCTCGACGAGCAACAGCGGGTCAACGCCGACCTGTGCGCCCGGTTCACGAAGTTCATCCGCACCCACCAGCCGAAGGCGATGCCGATCTCGGTCGGCGGCGAGATCGGCGAGGTCGGAAAGGAGAACTCGACCCCCGAGGAGTTCCGGGCCTACATGAACCTCTACAAACGCGCCCTCGGGCCGGACGAGGGCGTCGCGAAAGTCTCGGTCCAGACGGGCTCGTCGCACGGCGGCGTGGTCGGGCCGGACGGCACGGTCGAGCGCGTCGCGATCGACTTCAACGTCATCAAGACGATCTCGAAGGTCGCGCGCGAGGAGTACGGCCTCGCCGGGGCGGTGCAGCACGGCGCCTCGACGCTGCCACCAGAATACTTCGGCCATTTCCCCGACAACGACTGCGCCGAGATCCACCTCGCCACGGACTTCATGAACACCGTCTACGACCATCCCGCCTTCCCGTATCCCTTGAAGCGCGAGATCGAGAGGTGGCTCGACGAGACCGCCGCCGACGAGCGCAAGCGGGGCGAGACGCAGGAGCAGTTCCTCTACAAGACCCGCAAGAAGGCGATCGGCCCCTACAAGGAGCAGGTTTGGAACCTGCCCGAGGGCACCCGCGCCGCGATCCGCGACACGCTCGAGGCCAAGTTCGCGTTCCTCTTCGACAGGCTCCGCATCCGCGGCACGCGCGCCGTCGTCGCGAAGTACATCAGGCCCGTGTCCGTCCATGCCGAGGCCCTCGCGACCGGTCCCCGCGGCGCCTTCGTGCGCGACGACCAGGCGGGAGACTGAGGCCGGTGGCAACGCCGAACACGACGGGACGCCGCCGGCACTCGAAACCGGGAAGTCGAATCCCGGCCCGCATGACGGCGGTCGTCAAGACGAAGCCCGCGGCGGGCCCCACGGCGACGGAGGTGCGGCAGGTGCCGGTGCCGGTGCCGGGCCAGGCGGAGGTCCTGATCCGCGTTCTCGCCACCGCGATCTGCGGTTCCGACAAGCACATCTACCAATGGGACGCCTCGATGGCCGGCATGGTCAAGACGCCCCGCGTCTATGGCCACGAGTTCTGTGGCGAGATCGTCGCGTTCGGCCCTGGCGGCAAACTGCCGCACCTCGAGGAAGGCCAGTACGTCTCGGCCGAGATGCACGTGACCTGCGGGGCCTGTCGCCCGTGCCGGACCGGGCGCCGCCACATTTGCGAGAACACCCGGATCCTCGGCGTCCACGGCGACGGCAGTTTTGCGCAGTACGTCGTCGTGCCGGCCTTCAACGTCGTGCCGCTCGACCGGGCGATGATCCCGCCGAAGGTCGGCGCCTTCCTCGACGCCCTCGGCAACGCCGTCCATACGACGCAGGTCGCCGACCTGTCGGGCAAGTCCGTGGCCGTCCTCGGCTACGGCCCGATCGGCGCGATGTGCGCCGAGATCGCGCGCATCTCCGGCGCCTCGCGGATCGCGATCACCGAGGTCAACGGACTCGCCGCGGCCCATGCGCGCAAGTGGGCCAAGGCCCGCGGCCTGACACAGGTCACCGTCATCGAGATCCCGCGGACCAAGGACCCGGTCGGCACTCTCGTCGAGGCGACCGGCGGCGGCGCCGACGTCGTCCTCGAGCTGTCCGGCGCCGAGAGCTCGATCAACCTGGGACTCGCCGCCGCCCGCCGCGGGGCGGTCCTCTCCATGCTCGGGATTCCCCGCGACAAGGCCGTCACCATCCGCGACTACACCAACGACTTCGTCTTCAAAGGACTCACCCTCCACGCCATCATCGGGCGCCGCATCTTCGACACGTGGATCAAGATGACCGATCTCTTCCGCGCCGGCCTCGACGTCGAGGACCTCGTCACGGACGAGTTCGAGGGCCTCGAGAAGTTTCACGAGGCCATGGAGCTGCTCGACGGCCGGCGCGCGATGAAGGTCGTCTTCTATCCGAACGGGAGGCCCTGAGGCCTACCGAATCATCCGCACGGCATCGATCACGGTGCGTCCGGCTCCCGGGTCGGCGCCGGCGAGAACGAGATCGGCGCCGACGAGGGTGGCACCCGCGGGGCAGCCGTCCAGGGTCAGCTCGGCGCTGCCCGAGTAGACGTCGGCACCCAGATCGATCTTCGCCAACCAGCGCATCAGACGAGGGTCCCGGGCACCGCCGCGGCCGGAGACTGGTCCCCAGGTCTGGACGAGTCCGGTCGGCCGGCAGAGCACGCGTCCCTCCCGGACCACCTCGAAGGAGTACGGCCGCGTCCCGGCCGGCTGCCCGAGCGTGACGACGATCGCGAAGAGGCGCCCGTCCGGGTCGACGGCGGCCCCTCCGAGCCCGGGCCGACGAAACGCGTCGCGCGCCGCCGCCGCTTCGATGGCGTCCTGTTGCCGCACGCCGGCCAGGATGCGCCGCCAGGCGTCGAAATCCGGCGGAGGGTTTGCCACCGGGAGGGACGCCGAAGGCAGGTCGTGGAGATAGTTCACCGGGAGGGCGAAGGCGATGCCCCGGGAGTCCGCCAGCATCATCGAGACGATCCCGACCGCGCGCCCCCGACCGTCGAGCAGCGGGCCGCCGCTGTTACCCGGGTTGACGTTGGCGTCGAATTGCACGAACGCGATCCCGTACAGGTTGCGGCGGGCGTGGCTCACGATTGCGCTCGAGACGGTGAAGTCCATTCCGAGCGGACTGCCGATGAAGAGGACCCGGTCGCCGGGCTCGACCAGCGTCGCATCGCCGAGCGCCAGCGCCCGCGCCGCGGCGCCGGGCACGCGCACCACCGCGACATCGAGCCAGTCGTCGCTCGCCTGGACCGTTCCGGGGAGGCGTCGCCCGTCGTGGAGAATCACTTCGAGTGCGGCCCGGTCCGCGCAGAGGACGTGGGCATTGGTCACGAGGAGCTCGGGCGTCACGAAGAATCCGGCCCCGGCCAGGGACCCGCACCGCAGGCCCGCCGTGGACTCGAGCGCCGCGGCGGCGAGCTCGCGCGTCGAAGGCGGCGGGGTCGCCGCGGCAACCGCGGTCGGGACGGCCAGCGCGGGCTCGGAGCGCGGCGCCGCGGGCGAACGCCGCACGAGGAGCGCGACCGCGACCGCCGCGGCCGCAATTCCGACGAGGATGAGCGGAAGGGGCAGGCCTTCGTTCCCGAGCGACCGGCCGAGCTCCGGCACGTCGGCGGATGCCCCGAAGAGCGGCGCCGCGACGATCCGGGCGGTGACGCCGCTCGCCTCGAGGATCGCCGCCGCCCGGCGTGCCGTGTCGCGCGCCACGCCCGCCAGAAGGACGCCGCCGGGCTGCCCGAGCGTTTCCTTCAGCCGCGCCAGGGGAACCGGAACGAGGGCGGCGAGGTCGCGGGCGACGCGGTAGCGCACGCGCGGATCGAGGATCGGGGACGTCGTCACGACGTCGACCAGCAGGCTCCCGTCGCAGTGCGGACAGACCCGGCCGGCGAGGGCCGTGGATTCGCCGCACCGGGGACAGGGGCCGCGTTCGGCGTCCGAGGAGGAGCCGGGATCCACTGCGACCCATCATCTCACGCGGAGTCGACCTCGAAGGCGATCCCACGCCGCGAAGCGCCGGCGCGACTCTGGAGAGGTTCCGTTCGCTCACGATCCACCTCCCGCCGTCCCCTTGCAACGATCCGGCCGGGCTGCCGCGGATTGGGATAAATTCCTCGGACACGACCTCACTTCATACGGAGACCGCATGCCGACGAGCAAGCCCCCAAAACCGGACCCGAACCAGGAACTGACCCCGCGGCGCATCGCCGAGTTCGCGCTCGAAGAGTCGCGCCTCTCCAATGTCGCTTACCGCTTCGAGATCGTCCCGCGCGAGCGCGTCTGGAAGAACTGGGATCGCACGGAATTCGAGCCCAACCACTACAAGGTGGTCGCGCTGGCGGGCGTTTGCCTCGAGCGCGACGAGGTCGACAAGGCGCACCGCACCGCGTCCCGCGCCCTCGAGGAAGTGGACGGGATCCTCTTCGTGGTCGAGGAGCCGGCGGACTCGATCGTCGTTCGCGGCATCACGGGAACCATGGAGTTCGTGCGAACGCCGACGATCTGCGCCGAGATCATGGCGGGAAACCCGACCGCCTTCGACCGCGCGCTCGCGGCGCTCGAGACGGCCTTTCCGGGCGAGCGCGTCGCGGGCAAGATCGTCTCCCGGGGCCACGCGTGAGTCTGACTGACCACCTCGCCGGGCAGATGGCCGAGCTCCGCAAGGCCGGCATTTACAAGGAGGAGCTCGTCCTCGAGTCGCCCCAGGGCCCTCGGGTCCGGGTCAACGGCCGCGAGGTCGTGATGCTGACCTCCAACAACTATCTCGGCTTCGCGAACCACCCCCGCGTACGCGAGGCCCAGAAGAAGGCGGTCGACCGCTGGGGCGCGGGCCTCGGGTCGGTGCGCTTCATCTGCGGCACCCAACAGCTCCACAAGGAGCTCGAGGCAGAGATCGCCGCGTTCTTCGGCACCGACGACACGATCCTGTACATGACCTGCTGGGCCGCGAACGAGGGCCTCTTCGCCGCCGTCCTCGAGGAGCCCGACGGGCTCTACTCCGACGAGCTCAACCACGCTTCGATCATCGACGGCGTGCGCCTCTCGAAGGCCAAGCGGTTCCGCGTTCCGCACGGCGACACGAAGGCCTTCGCGAAGATGCTCGCCGAGGACACGACCTCGCGTTTCAAGCTCATGATCACCGACGGCGTCTTCTCGATGGAGGGCGAGCTTGCGGACCTGCCCGAGCTCGTACGGATCTGCGAGGCCCACGGCGTCGTCCTGGCCGTGGACGACTCGCACGCCACGGGGATCCTCGGAAAGTCCGGGCGCGGCACCGCCGAAGAGCAGGGCGTCTTCGACCGGATCGCAATCACGACGGGAACGCTCGGCAAGGCCATGGGGTCGGCCGCCGGCGGCTTCGTCACCGGGCCCCGGGCCGTGATCGAGACCCTCCGGCAGCGCAGCCGCACGTATCTCTTCTCGAACTCACTGCCGCCCGCCGTCGCCGCCGGAGCGCTCGAGAGTTTCCGGATGCTGCGCGAAGACCCGGCACCCGTCGCGAAGCTGCGTGACAACGCGGCCTACTACCGCAAGGCGATCTCCGAGGCGGGATTCCGAATCCCCCACGGCGTCCACCCGATCGTGCCCGTCATCGTCGGCGACACCGCGAAGGCCCTCGCCATGGGCAAGGCCCTGTTCGAAGAGGGCATCTACGTGTCCGGGTTCGGCTTCCCGGTCGTCCCGCAGGGCCAGGCGCGCCTGCGCTGCCAGGTCTCGGCCGCGCACGAGCGCGCCGACCTCGATCGGGCCGTGGACGCGTTCAAGAAGGTCGGGAAGACGTTCGGGGTGGTTTAGCCCCCCCTCACCCTGCCGCTTACGCTTCCAGCTTCTTCCTCGCGTTGCTGACCAGCAGCCAGCACAGCACGGCGAACACGGCGGCGCAGAAGACGTCGCCGGCGACGCCGTCCTTGAACGCGGGGAAGAACTTCGCGCCCAGATCCAGCTTGTCGATGAGGGTCGGGTTCTCCATGTGGAGCACGGAGTCGCCCACGAAGGCGACGAGCGCGATGAGGACGCCCCCGAGCGACCCGCCCGCCACGAGGCCCGTCGAGTAGAGCATCCCGGAGGACAGCTCGCTCTCCTCTCCCGTGCGGTGCGTCATCTTGTCGGCCAGGGCCTTCATCATGCCGCCGATCCAGATCGGGAACGTCGTCGACAGGGGCAGGTACGCGCCAACCGCCCAGGAGAGGGCGTGGGCGCCGGCCATCTGCGCCATGAAGGCGAGCGCCACGCCGACGAGGACGGGCGCCCACGGGAGGTTGTTCGCCAGCAGTCCCTTGATGATCGTGGCCATCAGTGTGGCCTGGGGCGCCGCGAGCTTCGGGCCGCCGATGCCGTGGGCCTCGCCCATCGCGTACGTCTTGTCGAGGAGGAACAGCGTGCCGCCGATCACGATCGTCGAGGTCAACACGCCGATGATGAAGCCGATCTGCTGGCGCCGGGGCGTCGCTCCCACGAGGTATCCCGTCTTCAGGTCCTGCGACGTGGCGCCCGCGTTGGCTGCCGCGACGCACACGATCGCGCCGACGCAGAGCGCCACCGCCTGGTACACGTCGCCGGTGCGGCCGAGCGCGACGAAAACGACGCAGGTCGCCATGATCGTCGCGATCGTCATGCCGGAGATCGGGTTGGACGAGGTCCCGATGATGCCGACGATGCGCGACGACACCGTCACGAAAAAGAAACCGAAGACCACCACGAGCAGGCCCATGAGGAGGGAGCCCGGGAACGGCCCGTGCGGAAAGCCCGGGAGCACGGTGATGAGCAGCGCGAGGACGAGCGAGCCGAACACGACGATCCCCATGCCGAGGTCGCGCTCGGTGCGAACCGTGCTGGCCGCCTCGCCGCCCTTGCCGAACGATTTGACCGATTCGCGGAAGGCCGAGACGATCGTCGGCAGCGTCTTGATGAGCGTCATGACGCCCGCGCAGGCCACCGCGCCCGCTCCGATGTACCGCACGTAGGCGCGATAGATCCACTCGGCGTGCGAGTGGCTCGCCATCCAGGCGTCGGTGAAGCCCAGGTTCTTCAGGTCCTGGACGATCCGCCCCTCGGCGACGAAGATCGAGATGAGCGGGATCAGGGCGAGCCAGGACAGGACGCCGCCCGAGGCGAGCTCGCCGGCGATCCGGGGGCCGATGATGTAGCCGAGGCCCAGGTACTCCGGCGTGACGTCGCAGCTCAGGGTCGCGTCCGGGATCTTCCCGTTCTTGCCCGTCCGAAACCAGGTCGCGGTCTCGCGCCAGAGGCCGAGAATGCCGTAGAGGAACTTGTACAGCATCGCCGCCCCGACGCCCTTGAAGACCATCCGGGCGAGGTCGCCGCCCTTCTCCCCGGCGATGAGGACGTCGGCGCAGGCGACACCCTCGGGGTACTTGAGGACCCCGTGCTCCTTGACGATGAGGGCACGCCGCAGAGGGATCATGAAGAGGACGCCGAGCGTGCCGCCGACCGCCGACAGGACGAAGATCGTGACGTACTTGAAGTAGTTGGCGCCGTCCGTGAGAAAGAGCAGCGCCGGCATCGTGAAGACGACGCCCGCGGCGACCGATTCGCCCGCCGAGCCGATCGTCTGCACCATGTTGTTCTCGAGGATCGTCGAGTTGCCGATCTTCTTGAAGACGGCGATCGAGAGGACCGCGATGGGCACGGAGGCCGAAACCGTCAGGCCGGCCCGGAGCGCCAGGTAGACCGTCGCCGCGCCGAAGATGACGCCGAAGAAGATCCCGAGAAGCACGGCCTTGACCGTGAACTCGGGAATGTCCTGCGCCGGAGAAACATAGGGGCGGAACTCCGACCCGGACGAGCCTTCGTGCGCCATGCGACCTCCGCTTTCTGCGTCGTCGTTTTGCTGGCCGGGGATTATACGTGGAGCCGGGTGCTATCCTTTTTCGAGACTCGCCATGCGCACGCACTCTGCCGCGGCCCTCGTCGGACTTCTCCTGGCGTCCTCGCCGGCGGCCGGCGGGACCCTCGCGGGCTCCGTCACGCTCGTCGCCGACGGCAAGCCGCGGCCCGACGG
>DATMNJ010000100.1:0-4807 GCA_035569175.1 Thermoanaerobaculia bacterium
TCGCGCGGCTCGACCACCCGAACATCGCGCGCCTGCTCGACGGCGGCGAGTCGAACGGACGGCCGTACTTCGTCATGGAGCTCGTCGAGGGAGAGCCGCTCACGGATCATTGTCGCCGCGCACGCGTCCCGCTCGCGCAGCGGTTGCGCTTGATGCAGACGTGCTGCGAGGCCGTGGACGCGGCCCAGCGGCGCCTCGTGGTGCATCGGGACATCAAGCCCTCCAACGTGCTCGTCACGGCCGACGGCCAGGTCAAGCTCCTCGATTTCGGCATCGCCAAGGTGCTGTCGGCCGAGGGCGACGCCACGCAGTGGACCCAGATCGACGAGCGCGTGCTGACGCCGAACTACGCCGCCCCCGAGCAGATCCTGGGTCAGCCGGTCACGACCGCGACGGACGTGTACGCCCTCGGAGTCCTGCTCTACCAGCTCCTGACGGGCGCCTTGCCGCACGCGCGCAACGCGGCCTCCGCGGCCGGGCTCGCCTCCTCCGTCGAGAACGAGACCGTCGAGAAGCCCAGCCGCGCGGCCGGGCGGCCCGACGCAGCCGGAGCGGGATTTCCGGAGCGCGAGGGCGAGAGGCTACCGGCGCTCCTCGAGGACGATCTCGACGCCATCCTGCTCAAGGCGCTGCGCCGCGAGCCCGAGCGGCGATACCCCGGAGCCGGAGCGCTCGCCGAGGATCTGCGCCGGCATCTCGAAGGGCTGCGTGTCGAGGCCCGGCCGGACACGTTCTCGTATCGCGCGGGAAAATTCGTCCGCCGCCATCGGGCCGGAGTCGCCGCGGTTTCTCTGACCCTCGCGGCTCTGGTCGCGGGCCTGGCCGGGACCGCCTGGCAGGCGCGCCGGGCGCAGGCCAATGCGCGACGCGCCGAGCGCGTGCAGGACTTTCTCGTCCAGCTCTTCAAGGCGTCCGATCCGAACCAGAGCCGCGGCGAGACGATCACCGCCCGCGAGCTCCTGGCCGACGGCACGCGCCGCATCGAGACCGAGCTCGGCGGCGAGCCCGAGGTGCAGGCAACGCTTCTCGACGCCGTGTCCCAGATCGACCGCAGCCTCGGCGCACTGCCGGAGGCCCAGGCCCTCGCCGAGCGTGCCGTCGCCGGGCGGCGCCGCGCGCTCGGCCCCGACGATCCGGTCACGGCGCAGAGCCGGCTGACGCTCGCCGAGGTCCTGTTCGCGCGAGGCGATGGAAAGGCCGCCGAAAAGGAAGTGCGGTCCGTCCTTCCGGTCCTCGCGGCGGCCTACGGCCAGGACGGCATCGAGACGATCCGGGCGAAAGAAGCGCTCGCGGCCCTCCTGGTCGACCGCAGCGAGGGCAAGGAATCCCTCGTCCTGGCGACGGAGATCGCGGCGGCCCAGCGCCGGCGTTTCGGCTCCGGCAGCGTCGAGGCCGCCCGAAGCCTCGGCCTGCTCGGGAGCGTGCAGGAAACGGCCGGCCAATACGGCGATGCCGAGAAGACGTATCGCTCGGCCGCGGAGATTCTCGAGCGGACGCTCGGCGCCGACAATCCGCAGACGGCCTCAGCCCGCTACAACCTCGCGCAGGTCCTGGCCTACGTCGGGAAGCGCGAAGAGGGAGAGAAGCAGTTCCGACTGGCGCTCGCGGCGCAGCGCAAGAGCCTGGGCGACAAGCACCCGGACGTCGGGCAGACCCTGATCGCCGTCGGCCTTCTCTACGTCAACGAGCGCCGCTACCCGGAAGCCGACGCCGCGTTCACCGAGGCCCTTGCCATCTTCCAGCCGCTCGGGCATCCGGAGACGGGAACCTGTCTGCGCATGCTGGGGATGTCCTTGACCTCCCAGGAGCGATATGCCGACGCCGCGGAGCGGCTCGAGGAGGCGCTCGCCATCTTCCGCCGCACGCGCGGCGACAAGGACACGCTCACGCTGACCGCCCTCGGCAACCTCGGCAACGCGTACCTGCGCCTCGGGCAGCTCGACCGCGCCGAGCCGCTCCTGCGCGAATCGATCGCCGGGACCGAAAGCCAGTTCGGTGCCGACAACGACCAGCTCCGCGCTCCCTTGAACCAGCTCGGCGAGCTCGAACGCGCACGCGGCCGGCTGGCCGAGGCGACGGCGCTGCACCGCCGCGCCCTCGCGATCCAGTTGAAGTCGGTCGGACCCGACAGCCCGTCGGTCGCCGGGACTCGCTATCAGCTCGCCATGGATCTCGCCGCGGAAGCGACCCCGGAAAACCTCGCCGAGGCGCGCGCCCTCCTCGACCGGGCGATCGCGGTCCAGCGCCGGACCGACGCCGAACATCCCCGCCTCGACGACATGCTGCTCGCGAGCGGCCGCGTGGCACGCTCGCAAGGCGACCCCGAACGGGCCAGGCGCGAGCTCGGCGAGGCGGCCGACAGGCTCGAGAGGCACCACGGTGCCTCGGACCCCCGGACGCGGGGCGCCCGCCGCGAGCTCGTCGCCGCGCGCTGAGCGGGGTCCGACAGCAGACGGAGGGTCTTCGTGAGGAACGACGGTCGCTAGGCCGGCGCGGGACGGTAGGTGGCCCGGTTCTCGGGGCCTTCCCAGACGGTCACTTCGGCCACGCGTGCCCAGCCGAGGGCGCCGGAGCCCTCGAGGCGCTCGGCGAAGTGACGGGCCAGGTTCTCGGCGGAGGTGTTGCGGCCGCGGAAAGCGGGGTGGTCGTTGACGTACGAGTAATCGAGCTCCTTCGCGATGGCCTCGAGCGCGCGCCGGGCCGGGACGAAGTCGACCGCGAGGTCGTAGCGCTGGAGCTTGGCCGCCTCGAGCACGGCTTCGACCCGGTACGAGTGCCCATGCAAGGGCTCGGGCCCACCCTCGTAGTCGAGGAGGTTGTGGGCGGCCTCGAAGCGGGCTGTGACGGTGACGCGGTACATGCCGTCGAACCGTCAGCCGCCGAGAACGGTGGCCTCGCGCGTGATGGACATCGCGAGCTGCTCGGCGGGCGGAATCGCGAGAAGCCCTTCGAGCACCTTCTTCGCCGTCGCCGTCTCGCCGGCGGCCTGGTCGAGGTTGACTTCGAATCGCAGGTGCGTCCCGGTGGCATCGGCCTCGAGGGAGAGCGCGCGCAGCGCCGGCATCGCCTCTCGCCAGCCGTCGGCGACCGCGTCGCCGGCGCGGCTGACGTGCTCGACCGTGGCGAGGCGCACCGTGTAGCGCGCGCCCTTGACGGCCTTGGCGAGGGAGGGTTCGCCCTCGGCGAGCGCGCGCACCTCGAGGATGGCGACGCCCGCCGGCAGCTTCGCGCCGATGCGCTCGGCGGCGTCGGAATCGAACGGCGCGATGCCCTCGACGTCGAAGACCTCGTGCCGGCTCTCGAGGCCGAGCGCGAGCGCCGGGCCCATCGAGAGCTTCATGTGCGGGTTGAAGCCCTGCGAGTAGCGGGCGGGCAGGCCCGCCGCGCGGATGGCGCGCTCGAGGACGTCCATCGTGTTGCGGTGCGAGAGAAAGCGCGCGTCGCCCGACTTGGAGAACGTGAGGCGATGGCGAAAGACGCGGTCGCCCTGCGTGCTTCGGCGCGCGGCGGACGGAAGGTCCGGCATCGCCTTCTGCCGGTACGCGGCCCCCTTGGCGACGTCGCGGTACGCGGCGGGGCCCAAATCCGCTCCCTCTTCCCCGGGGGGAGGGCCGGGGTGAGGGGGCAGCGAGGCGCCGGGGAATCCCTTCGCGAGCATGGTGTCCTCGCCATTGCCGGGAACGCCGCATGCGTAGCAGTGGCCCCACTTGCAGTCCTCGGTGCGCATCTCCTTTTTCGCCTTGATCAGCTCGATCTGGAGCCACCGCTTCTTGATGGACACGTCGAGGACGTCCCACGGGAGGATCTCGTCGAGATCGTAGGCCCGCAGGTAGGACTCCTTGGGGATCCCCTCGGTGGCGAACGCCTTCATCCAGAGGTCGTGGCGGAAATGCTCGCTCCAGCCGTCGAAACGCACCCCCGATTTCCACGCGGTGTGGAGGATGCGGCCGACGCGGCGGTCTCCGCGCGAGAGCACGCACTCGATCTCGGCCTCGCGTGGCTCGTGCCACTTCATCTTCGCGCCGCGCAGGTTGCGGAACTTCTCCTTCAGGTAGGACAGCTTGCGCTCGAGGATGTCGACGCCGTCGAAGGGCGCCCACTGGAAGGGCGTCCAGGACTTCGGCACGAAGGAGCCGACGGCGACGTTGACGTTCTTGCGGCCGTGCTTCCTCCCCTGGGCGAGGATCGCGGCGACGAGGGTCACGAGCTCGTCGAGGTCGGCGGAGGTCTCGGTCGGCAGGCCGATCATGGTGTAGACCTTGATGAGGTCCCAGCCGCGCGCGAAGGCGACGTCGGCCGCCTGGATCATGTCGTCGTTGGTGAAGGTCTTGTTGATGACGCGGCGCAGCCGGTCGGAGCCCGTCTCGGGCGCGAAGGTGAAGCCCGACTTGCGCACCTCGGAGACCGCGTCGGCCAGGCCGACCGAGAAGGCCTCCGCGCGCAGGGACGGCAGCGAGATCGATACGCGACGGTCGGACAGCTGCGGCGCCAGGCACTTCACCAGCGGCTCGATCTGCGAGTAGTCCGCCGTCGAGAGCGAGAGCAGGCCCACCTCGCTCCAGCCCGACTCGGCGACGAACTTCTTCGTCATCTGCTCGACGTCACCCGGATCGAGCTCGCGCACGGGCCGGTACCAGTAGCCGGCCTGGCAGAAGCGGCACCCCTGCGTGCAGCCGCGCATGACCTCGAGGCCGAGGCGATCCTGCACGATCTCGACCGAGGGGACCATGGGCTTGTCGGGGTAGTAGTCGGGTTTCAAGACCTGGACCCATGTCCGCTTGCCCTTCTCGGGCGCGCGCGGGTCGTT
>DATMNJ010000101.1:0-3245 GCA_035569175.1 Thermoanaerobaculia bacterium
GGCGGACCAGACCGCCGAGGTCGAGGACGTCGACGTCGATCTCGCGGGGCCCGTCGGGAAAGCTCGGCCGCCGGCCCACCGCTTTTTCGACCGACTGCGTCAGACGCAGGAGGCCGCGCGGCGATCCGGCCCAGCGGACCGCGGCCGCGACGTTCAGGAACTCCGGCTGGTCCCCGTATCCGACCGGCTCGGTGCGGTAATAGGACGAGACGGCCTGGACCGGAGCCCTCCGGGAGATGCGGGCGAGGGCCTTCTCAATGCGGGCGCGGCGGCCGCCGCGGTTGGAGCCGAGCGAGAGATACGCGATCCGCTCCCGCTCCGGCGAGGAGTCAGAACTCCTCTTCCTCGTCGTCCTTCTCGCCCGGCTCTTCGCCTTCCTCGAGCTCGTCGTCGTCGAGGTCGGACTCTTCCGGCTCGGCCGGCGTCTCTTCACCGAATTCGGGCGGGTTCTCGTCGGGGATCGTCTCGAGGAGCGCCGAGCGGCGCGGCGGGCGCGGCGCCGGCGCCGGCGCGTCGTCCGACTTCGCGTTCTTCTGGTTCGCCCCGCACTTCGGACAGATCGCCTCGGGCTTGCCGAGGTTGTAGAACTTCGTGTGGCAGTTGAAGCAGTCGTACTTTTTTCCGAGATCGGGCATTTCCCCCTCGAAAGGCGGCCAAACCTAGCACGCGGGTTATCGGGGGTCAACCGACCACCGGATGCTAAGATCCGACGCGTGAGGGCGCGAGCTTCCGCCTCCGTTTTTCTCCTCGCCGCGGCCCTTCTCTTCGGTCCGGCGCGGCCCGGGCTCGCGCAGTTTCCCTGGGCCGGCGCGCGCGCCACCGGAATGGGAGGCGCGCAGGTGGCGGCCGTCGCCGACAACTCCGCGGCCTGGTCCGATCCGGCGGCGCTGGCGACTCTGAAGGGCTGGAGCGTTCAGGTCCTCGGGGGAGCGACGGCTCAGAACCGCAACAACCTCGTCGGGAGCCTGACCCTCCTCTCGAGTCTGCCCTGGGGCGACATCGCCGGCGGCAATCGCCCCGATCTGGTGCCCGCGGCCATTGCGGGAATCGCGAACCTCGCCCGGCCGGGCGCGAGCGTCATCTCCTCGGGAGTCGTCGGCGTGGTGGCGTCCTATGACGGATTCGCGCTGTCGATCGGGGACGTCCCCTACGCGGGGATCTACCCGACCCTCGACCTGCAGCACGTCGTCCCCGGCGGAGGGCCCGACAACGGGCTCGCGCACAACACGACGGGGCTGACGCTCGCGGGCCTCTCCGCGCGCGAAGCGCGGCTGGCCTACGGCCACGGATTTCTCGGCGGCCTCCTCGAGGTCGGCGGCGCCGCGCGCTTCGTCTCCGGGGTCACCTACTTCGGTCACTGCGGCGTGGTCGATTCGAGCTGCCAGGGCCAGGACCTGTCCGAGCTGGTCCACGACGCCTTCGAGCAGAACGCCCGGACCACCGAGAAGTTCGCCTTCGATGCGGCCGCGCGCGCCAACTTCGGCATCGTCAAGGTCGCCGTCGCCGGGACCTCGCTCAACCAGCCGACGTTCACCGTGGCCGACGTGGCCGGAAGCCCCGGCAGCGTGCCGCTTCCCCGGCAGGTCCGGGGCGGCGTGTCGGTGGATGCGCTTCCGTTTCTCTCCATCGCCGCCGACGGCGACCTGATCCGCAGCGACACGCTCGCGCCGGGGGTCCAGAGCCAGCAACTGTCGGTGGGCGTCGAGGGCCGCATCCCCCTCTTCGCGTTCCGGGCCGGAGCGACCTACGACTTCGCGTCGCCGAATCCGACGTGGTGCTACACGGCCGGACTCGGCTTCGGGATCCCGATCGTCTCGGTCGACGTCGCCGTTCTCTGGGGGCCGACCGGCGGCTTCAACTATCGGAACCCGAGCCGCGAGGCCCTGGGCGGCGCCGCGTCGGTCAAGCTCCACTTCTAGCGCGTCGCCTTTGTTCGAGGTTCTCGCCCGCGATCCCGGGTCCTCCGCACGGAGCGGACGCCTGTCCACCAACCACGCCGAGATCCAGACGCCGTGCTTCATGCCCGTGGGAACGCGGGGCGCCGTCAAGGGTGTCGCCTTCGACCGGCTCGAGGGCTGGGACTGCCGGGTCGTCCTGGCGAACACGTACCACCTCATGGCCCGCCCGGGCCTCGCGCTGATCGAACGGGCCGGCGGGCTCCATGCCTTCATCGGGTGGCCGCGCGCGATCCTGACCGACTCGGGCGGATTCCAGGTGATGAGCCTCGCGTCGCGCCGCCGGATCACCGAGGAGGGCGTCGAGTTTCGCGCGCCCGAGGACGGCACGAGGCACTTCCTGACGCCCGAGCGCGCGATGGCCCTGCAGTCGGGCTTCGGCGTGGACGTGGCGATGGCGCTCGACGTCTGCCCGCCGTTCCCGGCCGAGCGTCCGGAGATCGAGGAAGCCTGCCGCCTCACCCTCGCGTGGGCCGAGCGGTCGAAGAAGGCCTACGCGGGCCCGGGACTCCTCTTCGGAATCCTGCAGGGCGGGACGCACGAGGATTTGCGGAGGCGCTCCGCGTCGCCGCTGCGCGACCTCGACTTCCCGGGTTATGCCATCGGCGGCGTCGCGGTGGGCGAAGAGAAGAGCGCCATCCGCGAGGTCACCGAGCTCTCCGCGGCGCTTCTGCCGGAGGACCGGCCGAGGTACCTGATGGGCGTCGGCACGCCGGCCGACCTCCTCGCCTCGGTGCGCGCGGGCGTGGACCTCTTCGATTGCGTGCTGCCGACCCGCAACGGCCGGATGGGCCACGCCTACGGCACGGGCGGCGAGGTCGTGATCAAGCACGAACGCTTCAAGGAGGACCTGCGGCCCCTCGACCCGGAGTGCGGTTGCCCCGTCTGCCTGCGCCACAGCCGCGCGTACCTCAGGAACCTCTTCGTGCTCAAGGATTTCTCGGCCCCGATGCTCCTGTCCCTCCACAATGTCTATTTCTACCTGGCATGGATGAGGCAGATCCGGGAGGCGATCGCCGGGGGCCGCCTCGCCGGTCTCGTCGCGCCGCCCGAAGAAAAGGTCGCCGACGGAGCCTGAACCGGGCTCGGGGTCGTAGCCGAGTTGTTAGTATCCAAAATCGCGAGGGCCACACCGTGAAGCTCAACGTGAACGGCAAGGTTCAGGACGTCGATGCGCCGCAGGAGATGCCGCTGCTCTGGGTCCTGCGAGACCTGCTCGGGCTGACGGGCACCAAGTACGGCTGCGGCATGGCGCAGTGCGGGGCCTGCACCGTCCACATCGATGGCCAG
>DATMNJ010000102.1:0-4577 GCA_035569175.1 Thermoanaerobaculia bacterium
CGTCGGCTCGGTCGGTCTGTTCCCAGGTGAATTCGGGCAGGCGCCGGCCGAAGTGGCCGAACGCCGCCGTTGCCTTGTAGATGGGCCGGCGCAGGTTGAGCGTTTCGATGATGCCCTTGGGCGTCAGCGAGAAGTGCTCGCGGATCAACGCCACGATCCGGCTCTCCGGAAGCTTGCCGGTGCCGTACGTCTCGACGTGCACGGAGACCGGATCCGCCACCCCGATGGCGTAGGCAAGCTGGATGAGGGCGCGGTCGGCGATCCCGGCCGCCACGATGTTCTTGGCGACGTAGCGGGCCATGTAGGCAGCCGAGCGGTCCACCTTCGTCGGGTCCTTGCCGGAGAACGCGCCGCCGCCGTGCGGGGCGCTTCCGCCGTACGTGTCCACGATGATCTTGCGGCCCGTCAGGCCCGTGTCGCCCTGCGGCCCGCCGATGACGAACCGGCCGGTCGGATTGATGTGGAACTTGGTCTCCGGCGTCAGCAGCGAGGGCGGGATGACGGGGCGCACCACCTCCTCGATGATCGCCTCCTTGAGGGCGGCATGCTTGATCGCCTCGGCATGCTGTGTCGACACCACGACGGTCTCGACGCGGATCGCGCGGCTGCCCTCGTACTCGACCGTGACCTGGGACTTTCCGTCTGGCCGCAGGAAGTCGAGCTCGCCCTTGCGGCGGGCCTCGGAGAGGCGCTGGACGAGCCGGTGCGCCAGCGTCAGCGGCAGCGGCATCAGCTCCTCGGTCTCGCGGACCGCGTAGCCGAACATCATGCCCTGGTCGCCGGCGCCGCCGGTGTCCACGCCCTGGGCGATGTCGGCCGACTGCGGGTCGATCGCGTTGATGACGGCGCACGTCTCGTAGTCGAAGCCGAACTTCGCCCGCGTGTAGCCGATCTCCTTGATCGTTTGGCGGACGATCGACGGCAGGTCCACGTAGGTCTTCGTCGAGATCTCGCCCGCGATGAAGGCGATTCCCGTGGTGACGAGGGTCTCGCACGCGACGCGGCCGGTCGGGTCGTCGCGCAGGACCGCGTCGAGGACGGCGTCGGAGATCTGGTCGGCGATCTTGTCGGGGTGCCCTTCGGTCACCGACTCCGAGGTAAAAAAGTGCCTGCCAGTCTGGAGCATGGAGTCGACTCCTTAATGACGGGGGTTGGGTACTCGAACCGGAACGGCGGAGCCTAGCATTTCACGCCCCGTGGCGTCAACGCATCCCGTAGAAACAGAACACGTTACGACCGTATTCACGCCGATCGAGCAGTTCGAGCCCGGCCAACCCCGGCGCCGGGGCGCCGCCATCCTGCTGGAGAACGAGCACTCCCCCGTCGCGCAGCAGCGCCGCGGCCTCCACGAGCTCGCCCACCGCGTCCGCCGACGCGTAGGGCGGGTCGGCGAAGACGAGATCGAATCGTTCCCCGGCACGGACCAGAGCACGCACCGCCGGGCCGACCGAGGCTTCGACGATGCGCGTCTCGCCCGGCCCCGCTCCGATGCGCTCGACCGAACGCCGCAGGGCAACGGCGTCGACTTCGACGAGCACGGCGCTCAGGGCCCCTCGGGACACGGCTTCGAGCCCCACGGCCCCGCTGCCGGCATAGAGGTCGAGGACGCGGGCCCCCCCGATCCGTCCGGCGAGAATGCTGAAGATCGCCTGCCGTGCCTTCGAGGAGGTGGGCCGCGCCGAAGCGCCCGCCTCGAGGCGCCGGCCCTTCCAGCGTCCGGCGAGGATGCGGACCTCCGGCGGCTTCACCGCGGCGGCTCGGGGGCGCCGAACTGGAAGCGCAATTCGTCGATCTTGATCCACTGCGAGTACGGCTCGTTGACGCCCTCGATCTCGACGAAGCCCGTGGCCTTCTCGAGGCGGGCCACGCGAAAGAGGTGACCGTCGAAGCGGCGCAGCAGCGTGCCCGGCGGCAACAGGTCCGGCGCGAAGCGAGCCGGCGGCGCGAGCGGGGAGAGGAACAGGGCCTTGAGACCCTCGAGCGCGGAGCGCAGGGAAGACGACGCCGCATCGCCGGTCGAGAAGTCGTCGAACCGAATCACCTTGCGGCTTCCGTCGGCCCGGGCGAGCGTGATGGCCGACTCCCCCGCCAGGTCGCCCGCCAGGCCCGTCCGCAGGTCGCCCGGCAGCTTCCAGTAGTCGTCGTTCGAGAAGAACGTGCAGTAGTACGCGGCCTCGCGGCCGTCGAGGCGATCTCGCTTGAGCCCATCGGGGTGACCGGGTCGGTGCGTCTTCCAGACGAGCACGCCGTCCCGAAAGAGCGTCAGGCGGTCGTATCCCTCGCTGGACTGCCGGACCCATTCGGCGCAGAAGGTCGGGCCCGAAGGCGGCTCGGGAGTCGGAGTGGGCGTGACCGCGAGCGTGGCCGCGAGGATCCAGAGACGCGTCACGCGCCGCCTCCCCGCGCGATGCGGAGCGCGAAGGCGAGCGCCTCCTCCGGGGCCGCGATCCTTCCGTCCTCCAGCGCCGCGCGGGTCTCTTCGAGCGCACGACCGATGGCCGGGCCCGGGGGCGCGCCGGCGGCCAGCAAATCCTTGCCGCCGATCGACAGGGCGGCGCCGGAGGAAGGGGCCGCCGCGGTCAGCAGCGCTCGCGCGTCTCTCTCGCCGAGCCCCGCCGCCGCGGCGACGAGCTCGTCGGGCGACAGGCCTTCGGACCCGCGCCGCACCTCCGAACGGGGCCGGCGCGCGAGGCCCGGCGCGAATCGAGCGGACGTCCGCGGCCACGCCAGCAGACGCCGAAGCGGCGCGCCGGAGACCTCGAGGCGCGCCGCCACGCCGCGAACGTCGGCCTCGCTCGCCGTGCCCATCCACCCGAGAAGGTAGCAGAACCAGCTCGTCGAGGACGTCTCACCGAGCGCCTCGGCCCGCCGCAGACGCGCCAGGGCTCCGGGCCGGTGCCGCAGGGCCGGGTGGATCGCCCCGTCGATTCCGAGCCGCTGGAGGAGCGCTACCGCGCCGGAGCGGCCCGGCTCGCCGAGGACCAGTCCCACCTCCCGCCGCAGGCGGTCGGCCGAGATCCGATCGAGCGCGCCGCCCTCGAGTGCCGCGTCGAGCCAGTCCCGGGTCCTGGCCTCGACACGGAAACCGAGCCGGTTCGCGTAGCGCGCGGCCCGCAGAGCGCGCGTGGGGTCGTCGCGAAAGGAGCCGTCGTGCAGCGCGCGCACGACGCCTCGCGCCAGGTCCTCGCGACCGCCGAGCGGATCGAGGACCCTCGCCCTTGCCCCGAGCTCGAGGGCGATCGCATTGACGGTGAAGTCGCGCCGGCCCAGGTCCTGCTCGATCGGCGCTCCCGGCTCGACGGTGGGCAGCGCGCCGGGCCTCTCGTAGCGCTCTCTCCGCGTCGCCGCGACGTCGAGCGTTTCGCCCCCGGGCAGAAGCAGCGTGGCCGTGGCAAACCGTTCGTGCGCCCTCACCTGCGCCCCGAGCCGCGCCGCCAGTCGGCGCGCGAAGGCCTGCGCGTCGCCCTCGATCACGAGGTCGACGTCGCGGATGGGGCGCCCGAGCAGGAGGTCCCGCACGACGCCGCCGGCGAGGAAGACGCGCTCCGAGCGCTCGGCGGCAGCGGCGCGCGCGAGGGCCACGGCGCGGCGCGCGTGCCCGGGCAGTCGCGAGAGCGACGGCGCCGCGAGGCGGCGGAGACCGCCCTGCCTAGAAGACGTACTCGACCGACCCCTCGCCAGCCAGGGCCTGGATCTCGCTCGTGAGGCGGGCCGACGGCGCGATCCTCATCGAGTCGGCGGCCTTGAGGGTCGCCTCGAATTCACCGGGGCGCACGAGGCGGATCGAAACGGGCGTCGTTCCGGGATGCGAGCGCAGACGCTCCTGGAGCCGGGTCAGGACGTTTTCGTCGGCAAACGCGAGGTTCACGCGAATGGCGAGCTCCCGTGCCCGCCGCTCCCGGATGCCCTCGAGCGGCGTGACCTCCTGCACCGTCAGCTCGAGGGCGCCGCCCGCCTCGCGGACGGTGGCCACGACCAGCACCGGCAGGTCCTCTCGCACCCAGCCCTGCACCTTCTCGTAAAGGCTGGCGAAAATCGCGACCGAGATCGTCCCGCTCGTGTCCTCGAGGGACGCCTTGAGCATCGTCTTGCCCTCGTTGACGCCCTTCTTGATCTTCTGCTTCTTGAGGCTCCCCAGCACGCCGGCGATCCGAACCGATTGCTCGACGCGCGTCCCGAGGTCCGCGATGCGGGCCTCGGCGAACCGTTCGATCTCGGCCGAGAAACGCGAGAGCGGGTGGCCGGTGACGTAGAAGCCGAGCGTGTCCTTTTCGCCCTTCAACTTCTCGTCCAGGGGCCCTTCCGGAAGATCCGGGAAGTCGTCGTGCGGAACCCCGTCGTCGCCGGCGCCGCCTCCGAAGAGACTGGACTGGCCGAGCGCAATCTCGTCCCGCATGCGGGCCGATTGCGAGAGCACCCTCTCCGACGCCCCGGCCAGCGTCGCCCGGTTCCGGCCGAGCGAGTCGAACGCCCCGGCCATGATCAGCGCGTCGAGCGCGCGCTTGTTCACCAGGCGCGCATCGAGCCGCCGCGCGAAGTCGGTGAAGGAGGCGTACGGCCGTGCGCGCCGCTCCTCG
>DATMNJ010000103.1:0-5213 GCA_035569175.1 Thermoanaerobaculia bacterium
TTTCTCTCGACGCTCTCTTCGCTCCCGGTGGCCCCGGGCCTCTCGCCGCCGGAGGTCCGGGCACGCCTCGGTGGCGCCGGCCTGCCGGAGGAGGGACAGCCCGCCGGGCGCCTGCTCGGCGACGCGGCGGATCTGCTCTTCGCCAACTCGGTGCTGTCGGCCCATCCGCGGTTCCTCGGCTACATCGTGGGCTCGGCGGCGCCGATCGGCGCCCTGGCCGACCTGCTCGCATCCGCCGTGAACCAAAACGTGGGGGCATGGCATCTGTCGCCGCTGGCGACCGAGCTCGAGGGCCAGGCGGTGCGCTGGATCGCGGAGATGGTCGGATACCCGACGGACTGCGGCGGCCTGCTGACCAGCGGCGGCAACATCGCCAACTTCGTCGGCTTCCTCGCGGCGCGCCGTGCGAAGGCGCCATGGCCGATCCGTTCGGCCGGTGTCGCGTCGGCCGGAGCGCCGGCGCTGCGCCTCTACGCCTCGCACGGGACGCACACGTGGGTGCAGAAGGCCGCCGACCTCTTCGGCCTCGGGACCGACGCCATCGGGTGGGTCGAGACCGACAGCGACGAGCGGATCAACCTCGACGCCCTCGAGCGGTCCATCCGCGACGACCGCGCGGCCGGCCGCCATCCGTTTCTCGTCGTCGCCAACGGCGGCACGGTCTCGACCGGCGCTGTCGATCCTCTTGCGCGGATCGCCGAGGTCTGCCGGCGCGAAGGGCTCTGGTTTCACGTGGACGCCGCGTACGGCGGCTTCGCCGCCCGGGTCCCGGGGGCTCCCGCCGATCTCGCGGGGCTCGCGCTGGCCGACTCGGTCGCCGTGGATCCGCACAAGTGGCTCTACGCTCCCCTCGAAGCGGGGTGCGCGCTCGTGCGCGACCCGGGGCAGCTGCGCGAGGCGTTCGAATTCCGCCCTCCCTATTACCGGCCCCACGAGGAGGGCCAAGACTACGTCGACTACCACACGTACGGCATGCAGAACTCACGCGGCTTCCGCGGCCTCAAGGTGTGGCTGGCCCTGCGGCTGGCGGGCCGCGACGGCTACCGCCGGATGATCGGGGACGACATCGCGCTCGCGCGCAGGCTCTACGACGGCGCGGCGAGCCACGCGGAGCTCGAAGCCGGCACGCTCGGCCTCTCGGTCACGACCTTCCGATTCGTCCCGCAGGACATCGGCTCGGGGCGGATTCCGCGGGACGAGGAGTACCTCGATCGGTTGAACGCCGCCCTCGTGGAGCGGCTCCAGGCGGGAGGCGAGGTCTACCTGACGAACGCCTTCGTCCGGGGCCGGTATTACCTGCGCACGTGCATCGTGAACTTCCGGACGTCACGACGGGACATCGACGCGATTCCGGAGATCGTGGCCCGTGCGGGCCGCGCCCTGGATCGGGAGATGCGTCCGGTCGCGCCGGGAAACTAACCGGTGGCGGGAGGGACGGCCCGGACCTTCAGGACCTTGTTGACGAGAAAGGCCGGTCCGACGAGCAGGTGGACGAGGTTGCGCACGAAGGCGGGAGAGTTCTTCTCGTAGACGGCGTGGCCGATCCCCTGGAAGATCCATCCCACGGCGAACGCGACGGCGCCGACCCGCCAGTCTCCGACCATGCGCGCGACGGCGTCGAAGAGCGCCGCCGCGCCGAGCATCGCGACGCCGAGGCGAGGATCGAGCGCGAGATACCAGACCGAGGCCGCGGCGACGAGAGCCTCGCTCGCAGTCCAGAAGCCGGAGATCGGGATCGCGTGGAGCATGGAGAGCGTTCCGAAGACGATGAGCGAGATGCCGATCGAGTGGCAGGTCACGTTGCCCGGAGCGCGGTGGGCCTGGGCGTAATCGCCGAGCAGGGCATCGATCCGCCTCATGCGAAGGAAGTATAGATTTTTCGGGCAAGAGTCATTCGACTCTCACGAGGAGCCGCCGCGACCGGTCGCCCGGGGCAAAGCGCAGCTCCTTGAGGACGTCGCCGACTCCCGCGGCGTCCGACGCGGACCGGGGGGTGTCCGCGAGAAAACCGTTTCCCGCCGACGCCTGCACCGCCCGCACGCGGCCCTGCGCCTCGACCGTCAGCACGAACTCGAGCCCCCGCAGTCCGGCGAGGCGGGCGTCGGGAGGGTGCGACACGACCGCGGGAGCGGGGCCCTCCCCATCGAACGCGCGGACCGAGAGGCGCACGGCGCGTTCGGCCACCTCCGCGGCGGTCGCGCCGCTGGACGCAGCCTCGCCGCCCGACGGCTCCGCCGTCATCCGCCGGGCGGCGCTCGGCGCGGCCTGGGCGGCCGCCTGCGGCGCGGGAGCATAGCGCCGCTTCTCTTCGTCGGCCGGGGCCTCGCGGGCCGCGGGCTTCTGCGGCGCCTCGGCGAGAATGGCAGCCGGCGCCTCTTCCTTCGAGGCGAGCGCGGGAGCGGGAGCCGGGGCCGCAGCTCTGGGGGCGGCGTCCGTCTTCCCGGCGGCCCGAACCTCGGTGGAAGGGGCCTTGGCCGTCGCCGGACCGTCGAGGATCCGGGCGGGAATTGCCAACGGTCGGACGGCCATCGCGTCCGGGCGGCGCAGGACGAGCGGCGTCGAGATCAGCACGACCAGGAGCGCCGCGATGACGACGCCGGCCCAGCGCACGTCGATGCCGAACATCACGCCGAAGGGCCGCCGCGAGGGCGACTGGGCGCGGATCTTCCGGAGGATGCGCGCCGAGAGGTCGGCGGCCGGCGGCGCGGTCGGCGAGGCCCGAAATGCCGCGAGTGCCGCCGCGAAGGCGTCGGCCGCCTGGCGGCACTCGTCGCACGCGGCCCGGTGGGTCGCGAAGGCCTCGCGGTCGGCCGGCGCGAGCTCGCCGTCGTAGAGGCGCGAGAGAAACTCGGAGGAACGGGCGGGATGCGGCGTGTCGGTCATGGCAACCTTCCAGAGAGAAGCGGAGCGAGAATTTCCTTGAGCTGCCCGCGGCCGCGGGCGATGCGCGATTTGACGGTCCCGACCGGGAGCCCGAGGGACACCGCGATCTCCTCGTAGCTCCATTCCTCGATGTCTCGGAGCACGACGGGCATGCGGAAGTCCGCCGGCAGCAGTTTGAGCGCTTCGGCGACGACGCGCCGCGACTCGCCCGTGCGCGCCTCGTCTTCGGGGCCGGCGCCCGGCGCCTCCGGCTCGCGCGCCGGGTCGGTGTCGCTGCTCCCGGCGAAGACGCGGCGGAAGCGGCTGCGCGAACGGTAGCGGTTCTTGACCGCGTTGTCGGCGATCGCGGCAAGCCACGCCCGCGGGGGCGCGTCTCCCCGGAAACGCCCGAGACCGCGGTATGCCTTCACGAAGACCTCCTGCGTCATGTCGTCGGCGTCGTCCCCGCCGACCGCGCGGACCATCCAGCGGTGGACAGTTGCGGTGTGGCGGCGGACGAAATCGCCGAACGCCTCGTCCTCGCCCTGGCGCGCCAGAGCGAGGAGCTCTTCGTCGCTGTTGTCGGGTTGCGTCAATGGCGAAGCGCGCCGCGTGGACGGCGCGATCGCGATTCTACGGCGGATCCGGTCCGCGTCAGCGGTGGCCGTAAGGGTCGGGGGCGTACCCACGCTCGAATCCGCTGGCATGCTCGCGGGCGAAGAGGCCGTCGGGGTCGCGGGGCAGGACGCCGAGCCGTACGAGCTGCGAGCGAAACTCGTAGCGCAGCGCGACCCGGGCGGCCGGAGTCGGATCCTCCTCGAACGCCACCCACTGGACCGGGAAGCGCGTCCGGTCGCCGATGCCGGTCGCGGCGTTCTCGTCGGCCGCGCGGGCCTTCTCCTCCTTGAGGGTCGGCGCGGGTGCGGCGGAGGGACCGGAGCTCCCGGCCGCCGGCGCCTGCGCGCCCCGCTCGGCGGACGCTTGCGCCTCCCTCAGGGCGACGATCGGCTGGCGCGCCTTCTCGCGGAAGAACACGGCCTCGATCGTTCCGACGTTCGCGGTGTCGCCGAGCCAGTTCGCGTAGGACCGCGAGGTCTCGGTGAAGAAGAACTTGCGGGCCGTCTCGCCCGAGACCTGCCATCCCGGGACGTCGATCGTCTGGCCGGGACCCAGCACCCACTTGGCGGCCGCGAGCTCGGTCGTGCGCTTTGCGTCCACGACGTTGCGGCCGTCGACCGAAAGCGCCACGGCCACGCGCCCGGACGTCGGGTTGGAGAGCCGGATCGTGAAGTCCCTGCCCTTGAGGGCCTCGATGTAGATACGGCCCCGGCTGGCGTACTCGGGGACGGGTGCTCCGTCCACGAGCACCGAGAGCGAGAACGGGGCGCCGTCATGGGCCTCCAGGGCGGCGGCGGTCGCCAGCAGGCCGAACCAGAGAAACCCGGTGCGAAACGAGCGCGTCATATGTCCCCTCCGGGAGAAGGGGACACCGGGACCGGCGGATGGTTCCCGGGCGCGGCTAGGCCGGGATGCCCGTTTTCAGGACCTGCTCCATTCGGGACGAAAACGTGTCGAGCTCGTCCAGGGTCGTGTAGACGCTGGGAGTGATCCTGAGCCCGTTGAATTCCTTGTGCACGATCGGGGTCGTCATGATGCGGTGCTTGTCCCAGAGGTAGGCCTGCAACTTTTCGGTGTCGATCCCGTCGACGTGGACGAGCGCGATGCCGCAGGACTCGGTGTCGTTCAACGGCGTCAGGATCTTCACGCGCGGGTCCGCGGCGGCGAGGCGGACCGCCCAGCGATCGCGCAGGAGGCGCAACCGCGCGGCCTTTCGGTCGGCGCCGATCCCTCGGTTGAAGGCGATCGCCGCCGCGATGGCGTTGTGATTAGCGGCCGGGTGCGTGCCGATCTCCTCGTACTTGCGAATGTTCTCGTCCATGGCGGGAGGCGCGGCCATCAGCGGCCAGATCGCCTTCTGCTTGCTCTTGCGGACGTACAGGAAGCCGGTGCCGATGGGAGCGAAGAGCCATTTGTGGAGGCTCGTCGCGTAATAGTCGCACTCGAGATCGTCGCGCTTGAAGGGGAACTGGGCGAAGGCGTGGGCGCCGTCGACGAAGACCTCGATGCCCCGCTCGCGGCCCAGGCGCACGATGTCGCGCACCGGCAGGATCTGGCCCGTCAGATTCGTGATGTGGGTGACCTCGATGACGCGGGTCCGCGGCGTGATGGCCTTGCGGAAGGCGTCCACCACGGCGGCGGCGGAGGGCGGCGGGACCGGAAAGGAGACCTGCTTGACCACGATGCCCTCCCGGCGCGCCCGCTGTTCCCACGAGGTGATCATCCGCGGATAG
>DATMNJ010000104.1:0-10146 GCA_035569175.1 Thermoanaerobaculia bacterium
CCCAGTTTCTCCGCCAGCGCCGCGGCGTTGAAGTGCGCGTCGGCATTGCCCGGATCGATCGAGACGGCCCGCTCGTAAGCCTCGAGCGCGTCGGCATCGCGGCCGAGGTCCTCGAGCGCGACGCCCAGGTTGAACGCGGCGGTGGCGTCGCCGGGGCGCGCCGCGAGGGCGCCGCGGTAGTGGGGCTCCGCCGCGGCGGCGTCGCCGGATTCGTGAAGCAGCCGGCCGAGGTTCACGTGGGCGTCCGCGTGGGCGGGATCCAGAGCCAGAGCGTGGGCGTACGCCTCGCGGGCCTGCGCCGGCGAGCCCGGCTCGAGCTCGCAGGCCCATTCGAACCAGTCGTCGGCCGAAAACTCCAGGCCGTCCTCCTGCGCTTCGCGAAAGGCGCGGCGAACCATCGGCGCGACTTTGCGCGCGAGGTCCGCCACGCCGAAGTCGAAGAGGATCTGCCCCGACTCCGGCTGCCAGCGGCGGGCGCCCTCCTCGACCACGATGCGGCTGCCCTCGACGGCGATCCGCACCGCCGTCAGCGGCCGTCCGTCGGGCATCTGCTCGCGCAGGCGCGAGAGCGCCGCGCGGATCCTTCGGGGCGCGACGCCGGCGGCCGCCAATCCGCTGGCCGTCCGCAGAAAAACGAGGTCCTGGAAGGAGAACCGCATTTCGCGCCGCGGGCCCCGCTCGGGCGAGAGGAACCCGGCCTGGACGAAGCCGCGAACCTGCGCCTCCGACAGAGTGAGCAGCCTGGCGACGTCCCGCGTGGAATAGCCCTTCAAGGGCCTTCGAGGATATCCGAGGACGGGGCGGCTACGCCTTGCGGCCGGACTCCGTCCGCATCTGCGCCACGCGGGCGGGGGCGCGCTTGGCGGGCTTACGCGCGGGCTCCTCGGACGCGGCCGACGCCTTCGACGCCGCGGCCGGGGCCTCCGGCTTCTTCGCGAGGCTCGCCTTGAGCGCTTCCATCAGATCGATGATCTGGCCGCCGCCCGTTTCCGGCGGCGCGAGCGAAATCTCCTGGCCGTCCACCTTCTTCTGGATCAGGCCGAGGACACGCTTCTTGACGTCGTCCTCGTAGGTCTCGGGCCTGAAGGCGTCGGTCGCCCGCTGGTCCACGAGGAGCTTGGCCAGATCGAGCTCCTTCCCGCTGACCTCAGCCGACTCGACCGGGACGTCGGAGAAGGCCCGGACTTCGTCGGCGTAGTAGAGCTGTTGCATCACGATGCCGCCGTCGAGCGGGCGCAGCATCACGAGATACTGCTTGCCCCGGGCGGCGTAGCGGGCCAGCGCGACGCGGCCGGTCTCGAGCATGACCTTCGAGAGCAGCGCGTAGGCCTTGGCGCCCCCCTTGTCGGTGCCGACGTAGTAGGTCTTGTCGAAATAGACCGGATCGACCTTCGAGATCGGCACGAACTCGACGACCTCGATCGACTGCGTCGACTGCTCCTCGAGTGCTTTCAACTCTTCGGCCGTGAACGTGACGTAACGGTCCTTCGAGAACTCGTAGCCCTTGACCGTCTGATCGCGCGGGACGATCTCGCCGTCCTTCGTGCAGATGTACTGCTGCTTCAGGCGAGCGCCGTCGGCGCCGTGGAGCATGTTGAAAGACACGCTCGCCGACGCGTCGGCGGCCGCGTAGAGCTTGACCGGGATCGAAACCAGCCCGAAGGAAATCGTCCCTGTCGCTATAGGCCTTGCGCTCATAGGTTTAGGACCAAGAAGGGTAACATGGGCGCAGGCCAGTACAAGCGTGCCACTCGAAAAATATCGCCAGAAGCGGTCGGCCGACACCACCCCGGAGCCCTTCGGGCGGGGGGGCATCGATCGGCCGCATCTCTTCGTGGTTCAGAAACATGCAGCCACCCGGCTCCACTGGGACTTCCGCCTCGAGTGGGGCGGGGTGCTGAAGTCCTGGGCCGTCACCAAGGGCCCCTCCGCCGATCCGGCGGACAAGCGGCTGGCCGTCGAAGTCGAGGACCATCCGGTCGAATACGCCGACTTCGAGGGAGTCATTCCCGAGGGCAACTACGGCGCCGGAGAAGTCATCGTGTGGGACCAGGGGCGGTGGACTCCGCTCGCCGATCTCGACGAGGGGCTCAAGAAGGGCAAGCTCCTCTTCGAGCTCCAGGGCTACAAGCTGCGCGGCGTCTGGACCCTCGTCCGGATGAAGACGAAGGGCAAGACGACGGGCAAGGAGTGGCTGCTCATCAAGGAGCGCGACGCCTGGGCGCGCAAGGGCGCCGACGCCGCCTACCCCCAGGAATCGATCTTCTCGGGCCTGACCGTCGAGGACCTCGCCACGGGGGCGACGCGCTCCGCCGAGATCCGATCCGAGCTCGAGCGCCTCGGAGCGCCCCGCCGGCCCGTCCGCGTCTCCGAGGTCAAGCTCATGCTCGCCGAGCCGCGCGACGCGGCGTTTGCGAAAGCCGGCTGGATCTGGGAGCTCAAGTACGACGGGTTTCGCCTCCTCGCCGGGCGCGAGGACGGAAAGCCGCTGCTGCGCTACCGCCACGGCATGGACTCGACGGCGGTCTTCCCGGAGATCGCCCGCGCGATCTCGGCGCTCCCGTACGACTCCTTCGTTCTCGACGGCGAGGTCGTCGTCCTGGACGCGAAGGCGCGGCCGCGCTTCGGTCTGCTGCAGAAGCGCGCGCTCCTGCAGCGGCGCACCGACATCGAGCGCGCCGCCGTCGAGCGGCCGGCCACCTACTTCGCCTTCGACCTGCTGGCCTTCGAGGGGTTCGACCTGCGCCCCCTGACCCTCTCCGACCGCAAGGCCCTCCTCGCGCGGCTCGTACCGCGGGCCGGGCCCGTGCGTTTCGCGGACCACGTCGCGACGACGGGCGACCAGCTGCTCGTCGCGGCCGGCGAGCTCGGCCTCGAGGGTGTCGTCGGGAAGAAGGCCGACGCGCCGTACCGCGGCGCGCGCTCGGCGGACTGGATCAAGGTGCGGCTGGACCGGACGGGCGACTTCGCCGTCGTCGGATTCACGAAGCCCGAGGGCGCGCGCTCCGGATTCGGAGCGCTGCACCTGGCATCGTGGCAGGACGGCGGCCTCGTCTACGCCGGCCGCGTCGGGACCGGGTTCTCCGAGAAGCTGTTGGGCGCGCTCCACGCGCGCCTCGCCCGACGCATCCGCGCGACCCCGGCCTTCGGAGGGGCCGTGCCCACCGGGCGCGGCCACGTCTGGGTCGAGCCGGAGCTCGTCGCGGAGGTCCGCTTCAAGGAGCGGACGGGAGACGGACTGCTGCGGCACCCCGCGTTCCTTCGACTGCGCGAGGACAAGCCGATCGAGGAGTGCGTGCGCGAGGAGGGCGGCCGCGACGAAGAGCCGGCCGAGCCGCCCCCGACGGCTCCCGCGCGGGCGGTCGAGCCGGAAGAGAAGGTCGTCCCCCTCTCCAACCTGACGAAGGTCTTCTGGCCCGAGGAGGGATACACGAAGGGCGACCTGATCGAGTACTACCGCGCGATCGCTCCCTGGCTGCTCCCCTACCTCTCGGACCGCCCGCTGGTGATGACGCGATATCCCGACGGCATCGACGGGAAGTCCTTCTTTCAAAAGGACGCGCCGAAGTTCGCGCCCGATTGGATCCGGCTCGAGCGCATCTGGAGCGAGCACGCCGAGCGCGAGATCGACTACTTCGTCTGCGACGACCTCGAGACGCTTCTCTACGTCGCCAACCTCGGCTCGATCCCGCTCCACGTCTGGGCCAGCCGCGTCGCGGCGCCCGAGCGGCCGGACTATTGCGTTCTCGACCTCGACCCCAAGGGCGCGCCGTTCTCCCACGTCGTCGCGCTCGCCCGCGCGATCCATGCCCTGTGCGACGAGATCGGCCTGCCCAACTTCATCAAGACGAGCGGAGCCACCGGCCTCCACGTCCTGCTGCCCCTCGGCGGCCAGTGCACGCACGCGGAGTCGCGGACCCTCGGCGAGATCCTCGCCCGGGTGATCGAGCAGGACCACGGAAAGATCGCCACGACGGCGCGCATGCTCGAGTCGCGCGGCGGCAAGGTCTACCTCGACTACCTCCAGAACGGCCACGGCAAGACGATCGCCGCCGCCTTCTCCGCGCGGCCCGTGCCGGGCGCGACGTGCTCGGCGCCCTTGAAGTGGAGCGAGGTCACCCCGAAGCTCGATCCGAAAAACTACACGATCAAGACGCTGCCGGCCCGCATGAAGCGGATGAAAGACGACCCGCTCGCCGCGGTCCTGACCGACAAGCCCGACCTGCACCAGGCGCTCGCACGCCTGACGGAGCGGCTCAGGACTTGAAGAACTCCAGCAGCTGCGCGGCGAGACGGGGACCGGCACCCGCGTCCTCGTGCTTGAAGAAGACGTAGGCCTCGCCCCAGGTCTGCTCTTTCACGCGCCCGGCCCAGGCGGCCACGTCGGCGTCGCCGTAGTCCTGCCGGCGCAGGCGCAGGTACCCCCAGTCCGCCGTCGCGACGAGGGGTGTGGCCAGCTCTTCGTCCTCGGCCACGCACAGTGCGGCGCCGCGCGCGCGCAGGGTGGCGAAGACGTCGTCCTCGAACCACGAGGCGTGCCGGAACTCGAAGGCGGCGCGCGCGCCTTGCGGCAGCGTCTCGAGGAACGCCTCGAGCCGCGGCAGGTCCTTCTTCAGGTTTGGCGGCAGCTGGAAGAGCGCGGGCCCGAGCCGCTCGCCGAGAGTGGCGGCCACGCCGAAGAAGTACGCGACCTCGTCGGCCGCCTCCTTCAGGCGCTTGAAGTGCGTGATCCGCTGCGAGGCCTTCAGCACGAAGCGAAACTCGGGGGAGACCTCCGCGGCCCAGCCTTCGAGCAGCGCCGGCTTCGGCATCCGGTAGAACGTGTTGTTGATCTCGACGGCGGGCAGCCGCTCGGAGTAATACGCGAGCATCCGGGCGGCGGGAAGGTCTTCCGGGTAGAAGCTCCCCTTCCACTCCTTGTAGCTGAAGCCGCTCGTTCCCGCGCGGACGCGCATGCCGAGACTTTATACTCTCGGGCCTCGATGACGACCGCGCCCCGCTTCGACCCCCAGCGCCGCCGCATGGTCACCGTGGCGCTCATCCTCGTCACGGCGCTGGCGTCGTTCGAGTCCACGGTCGTTTCGACGGCCATGCCGACGATCATCGGAGACCTCGGAGGCCTGCCCCTGTACTCGTGGGTCTTCTCCATCTACCTGCTGACCTCCACGGTGATGATGCCGGTCTACGGGCGGCTGGCCGATATCTACGGCCGGCGGCGCATCCTGCTCGTCGCCATCTCGGTGTTCCTGACGGGCGCCGTCACCTGCGGCTTCGCGCAATCCATGCCTCAGCTGATCGCCGCGCGCGCGCTCCAGGGCCTCGGCGCGGCCGGGCTCATCCCGATTGCCCTGACCGTGTCGGGAGACCTCTACTCGCTTTCGGAGCGCGCGAAGATCCAGGGGCTCTTCTCCGGGGTCTGGGGCATCGCGAGCCTCGTTGGGCCGCTCATCGGCGCCTGGATGACGATGTCGCTCGGCTGGCGCTCGATCTTCACGATCAACATCCCGCTCGGCCTCATCGCCCTGGCGCTCGTCGGGACGAAGATGATCGAGTCGCGCTCCAACCTGCCCGATCCCCTCGACCTCGCCGGAGCGGCGAGCCTCGCGGCCGGCGTCACCGCGCTCCTCTTCGCCGTGCTCCATCGGCCCGGCGCCGGCGGGATGGGGCTGCCGCTGCGCCTGGGACTGCTTGCGCTCGCGGCCGCTTCGCTCGCCCTCTTCATGCGCCTGCAGACCCGGCGCGCGCACCCGCTGATCCCTCCCGATCTCTTTCGCCAGATGAAGACGGCCTCGCCGTACCTCGGCGGCGTCCTCATGGGAACGACGATCTACGGCGTCGACACATTCGTGCCGCTCTTCGTGCAGGGCGCCCGGGGCGGAACCGCGGGCTCGGCCGGCGCCGTCGTGACGCCGCTCGTCTTCCTGTGGGCCATTTCCGCCGCCATCGGCGCAAGGCTCGTCGTCCGCTTCGGGTTTCGCAAGACGGCGCAATGGGGGGCGACCCTCATCCTCACGGGCCTCGCCGCGCTCGTGGCCGCCGCCTGGCTGAACGCGTCGGTGCCCTGGATCTCGGCGGCCTGCGCCGTCGTCGGCGCGGGCCTGGGGCCTTCCTCGATCTCCCAGGTGCTGGCGATCCAGAACGTCGTCTCGGAACGCCAGCGCGGGGTCGCCACCAGCCTCGTTCCATTTTTCCGGACGATCGGCGGCTCGATCGGCGTCGGAGCGCTCGGCGGCCTGCTCGCTGCGGGCCTGTCTGCGCGACTCGGAGGCGCGGCCGAGACGGCAGGGCGCCTCCTCGCGACCGGCCCGGACGCCGCCGGGACCGCCACGGTCGCCCCGGCGACGTTTCGCCTCGCCATCGAACGCTCGCTCCTGCCGGTGTTCGGAATCCTCGTCGGCCTGGCCGTCCTCAATCTCCTCGTGACCCGCTACTTCCCGGGCCGCGCCGTGGGGCTGCCGGAGCAGAAGGCCGAGGAGATCCTGCTTTCCGTCGATTGAGCTCCGCGTAACCGTAGACGAGGGCGAACGAGCGCCACGGCGACCAGCGCTCGGCAAAGCGCCGCATCGCATCTTCCTTCGCTCTGGCGCGGTGTCCGAGCAGCCCCTGGGCGAGATGCTTGACGACGCCGAGGTCCCCGGCCGGGAAGATGTCCGGGCGCGCCAACCCGCGCAGAAGACCGATCTCGGCGGTCCACCGCCCGATTCCGCGAAACGCCGTCAGCCGCTCGATCGCGGCCTCGTCGTCGAGGGCGGCGATCTCGTCTTCCACGAGCCCGCCACCTGCGTATCCCTCGGCGAGGCCGAGAATGGCCTTTGCCTTTGCGTCGGACAGCCGAAAGCGGCGCAGGCGCGTCGGCGTCTCCGCCCCGAACGCTTCCGGCGTCGGAAAGGCGTGGAACGTCTCACCGTCGAAGCGCGCCTTTCGCCCGAAGGTCTCGGTGAGCTCGCGCCGGATGTCGTACGCGAAAAACAGATTCACCTGCTGGGCGAGAATCGCCGTGACGAGCGCCTCCCAGAGCGACGGGTAGCCGGCGATGCGCAGGCCGCGAAAGTCGCGGATCGCCGCCCCGATCACGGGATCGCCGGAAAAGGCGCGGTAGAACCCGCGCACCGGTTGCGCCGCGCCGAGCGCCTCGGCCACGACGCGGCGGGCAGTCGCCTGCGCCGCGGGCGACTCGGCCTCGGCTCCGCTGAGCGTGACCGCGAGAACGGCCCGTCCGGGCGCCCCGCGCTGCGTCACCGAGAGGAGCGCGCCGCGACGGCCCACAGGCAGGAGCCGCCGGTATGTCGCCCCGTCGAAGCGGTCCACCAGCTCGGGAAAACGGGCATAACGTGCGGCCGTCAGGGCCAGCGAGTAGGGACGCTCGGGGACGACCGGGAAGGCCACACGCACCTTGCGCATCACGACCGCCCGGGACGATATCCTAGCCGGTCAGAAGGGGGGACCCACTCCATGCGCTTTCTGGTGCGCCTCTTGATCAACGCCGCGGCCCTCTGGGTCGCCGTGAAGCTCGTCCCCGGGATCACCTACACGGCCGACAGCTGGCTCCCGCTGCTCGGCGTCGCGCTCATCTTCGGCGTCGTGAACGCGTTCATCCGCCCGCTCGTGAAGCTGCTCTCGCTGCCGCTGATCCTCCTGACCCTCGGGCTCTTCGCCCTCGTCGTCAACGGCGCGATGCTGCTCCTGACGAGCTCCCTGTCCGGCGCCCTGGGGATGCGCTTCCACGTCGACGGCTGCCTGACGGCGATCCTCGGCTCGATCGTCGTCTCGATCGTCAGCGCTCTGCTGTCGATGTTTCTCGTGGACGCGGACGCGCCGTAGACCGTCCCGACAGTTCCACCATCCGCTTCAGGCGCGTGGCGAGCTCCGGCCGCCATGCGTCCGGCGGAGCGCGCCAGCACCAGTTGTCCGCGGGCTCCGAAGGCGTGTTCATGCGGGCCTCGCTGCCGAGACCGAGAACGTCCTGGAGCGGCACGATGGCGCGCGCGGCGACCGAGTCGTAGGCGGCGCGGATGAGCGCCCACTCGATCTCGCGCCCGTCGTTGCCGAGATAGTCCCAGACGCGCTCGCGCTCCTCGGGCTTCAGCGCCGCGTACCAGCCGCGGGCGGTGTCGTTGTCGTGCGTGCCCGTATAGACCACGCAGTTGGGCGCGTAGCGGTGCGGCAGGTACTCACTGTCGCTGCCGTAGAAGCCGAACTGCAGGATCTTCATGCCGGGAAACCCGAGGCCGTCGAGCAGCGCGCGCACCTCCGGCGTAATGTCGCCGAGGTCCTCGGCGAGAATCGGCAGCGGGCCGAGAGCCTCGCGCGCCGCGTCGAAGAGGCGCCGTCCCGGCCCCGGCACCCAGTGCCCTCCGAGGGCGGTTCGTTCCGTCGCGGGCACCGACCAGTAGGACTCGAACGCGCGGAAGTGGTCGACCCGCACGAGGTCGCACACACGCAGGCACGACCGGATGCGGGCGATCCACCAGGCGTATCCCTCCTCCTCCAGGCGGTCCCAGCGGTAGAGCGGATTGCCCCAGAGTTGGCCGGTCTCGCTGAAATAATCGGGAGGCACGCCGGCGACCGCCGTCGGCCGCCCGAGGGCGTCGAGCTGGAAAAGCTCCTGGCGCGCCCAGACGTCGGCGCTGTCCTGGGCGACGTAGATCGGGATGTCGCCGATGATCGCGATGCCGCGCTCCTTGGCCGCGCGCCGCACCCGGCTCCACTGCCGGAAGAACACGAACTGGACGTACCTCTCGTACGCGAGCTCCGCGGCCAGAGCCGCGTCCGCGGCGGCGAGTGCCTCCCCGTCGCGGAAGGCCAGGTCCGGCCCCCAGTCCGTCCACGCGCGCCCGGAAAAGTATGCCTTGAGCGCGGCGTAGCGGGCCCAGTCGTCGAGCCACGCGGCTTGCTCCGGAGCGCGCTCGAATGCCGCGAGCTCTTCCCGCAGCGCCGCGCCGGCGCCATGCTCGAAGCGCTCCCAGGACTCGCGCAGCAGGCGCTCCTTCCATTGGCCCACGGCGGCGAACACGATCCGGTCGAAGGGAAGCTCGGGCCCGTTCTCGAGGTCCGCGCGGTCGAGAAGCCCCTCCTCGACGAGCTGCTCGGGGGAGATCAGCAGAGCGTTGCCGGCGAAGGCCGAAGCGCTCGTGTACGGCGAGCTCCCGCCGCCCGTCGGCCCGAGCGGCAGCACTTGCCAGAGCGACTGCCCCGCCGATGCCGCCCAGTCGAGGAACGCGTCGACCGACGGTCCAAGATCGCCGATCCCGAAAGGGCCCGGCAGCGATGTCGGGTGGAGGAGAATCCCCGCCTGGCGCGCCGCGGGCTTCGAAGTTGAGGTCGGAATCACGGGGCCACGCGACTCTACAAGAAATTGGAGGGCGCGACGATGCCCCTGCCGAGCGGAAGTGCGATTCGAGACTCGGGCCTACGCCGAGGGCGCGTACGGCCGCGCCTCGCGGCTCTTCGCTCCCCACCACAGCATCATCCCCGTCTCGTTCGGATGGGCGAGCCCGGGGTGGAACGGCCGGATGCGGAGGGTATAGCCGAGGCCCTCGCCCGAGGGCTTGCGGTGGGTGCGGCGGAAGATGCCGACTTCGCCCTCGCGGCCGGCCGGGTCGAGGCGCTCGGCCGCTCCGGCCTCGAGCGTCCCGTCGGCTTCGACGGGCCCCTCGAAGAGCTCGACCGAAACGTCGGCGGGATCGAGCGGGCCGAGCTGCACCCGGGCCTCGACCTCGAAGGCCGCCGCCGGCGGCAGCGTCGAGGGATCGGCCTCGATGGCGACGCCGTCGAAGCGCACTCCGGGCCACGCGCCCCGGACGCGCTCCTTCCAGGCGACCAGGCGCTTCAACGGCTCGCGGTCCACGCCCTTCATCGCCCGGCGGTGAAACGCTCCCGGGACGTAGCACTGCTCGAGGTATTCGGCGAGCATCCGGTCCGACGAGAACGCCCGCGCAACCTTCGACGCCGCCACGATCATGCGGTCGATCCACCTCTGGGGCAGTCCGGAGGCGTCGCGGTCGAAGAACATCGGCAGCACGCGCTTCTCGAGCGTGTCGTAGAGGGCCTGCGCGATCTCCTCGTCGCTCGAATGGTCCTTCGCCTCGCCCACGACGAAGCCTGCCTCGTCGTGCGGGGCCTCGTCCCACCAGCCGTCGAGCACGG